>NZ_LQXP01000027.1:0-46482 GCF_003268405.1 Acinetobacter sp. CFCC 11171
GCATTCCAAATAATAAAAATACAAAGTGTAAAAAACCATATATTAGCTGTAATTACTATCGTAAGCACTGCCAATATAAATAAGATAAAACCCAAATTTAGGTTTAAAAATAATATAGTTGAAGTTCTTATTGGTAGTTGTACTTTCATTGGCAACTGCTTGAATAAAATATTACCATCATTCAATTTTTCGTTATATTTAAAGTAAAAACAAATTGCCAGTATTAAGAATGATATTAAACTAATGAATGTAAAATGTTTTTCCCATATTTGCCAATTAGATAAAAAATATATAAAAATGACCGTAAATATTGAAATTGAACAATACATCGTAAGTAAGGAATTTAAAAAAATATGCATTCTCATTGTTTGTTTAATCTAGTAATTTTTTAATGGTATAACTATACTTAATTATTGATAAATTTAAAGCGTCATGATGAAATGTCTTTGTAAAACTATCTCATCATGCTCTGGAAAATTAATTTTTATTTAATGATTTTTAAATAAGATTTAATATTTTTCAATGTTTTATAGGTTTAGTTATCTGCTTTCTCATAGGTATGTAGTGAATTCCCCATTGCTGAGTTAATTCACCTACAATCTCAAAGCCAAATTTTTTATAAATTTCTAAAGCATAGAAACTCGAATTTACCGTAATATGCTCAGGCTCATGCTGCATTATTACGCTTTCTATAAACTCCCACATTTGACGTCCAAAACCTTGGCCATGATATTCAGGTTTCAAGAAAAAATGCATGAGATGTGCAGGATGCACATAAGCTACATTGCCAACGATTTCTTGATTTATTTCAGCAACAAAATAATGGATTAAATCACGCTCAAATATATGTTTGAGCATGTGGGGCTTAAAGCGCTCACGACCTTCTTCACTGCAAATAACATCATCGACAAATGGTTCAATGACTGCCGCGATTCCATCAACATCCTCTACACAGGCTGGGCGTATGATCATTTTTAGCATGTTGTTTTCTTTATAAAAGTAATCCTTAAACTTCCTCCGTCAAAGAAAATAAACTTTCTTAAAAGAGTCATTTAATGAATTATCGCTTTTAGCTGTTATTTTTCAATACGTTTAAAAGTTACTTCAGCTAAATTTAAAGTAGATGTTGTATATACAATATGCAATTGTCATTCAAATATTTTTCAGCACAATTTTAAAATATATGTGAGGCATAAATGCTGAATGAATTCAGAAAACATAAAAATCCCCCACGTTTGGAGGATTTTTTACTTTATTTATTGAATAGCCATTATTTTTAATACACATCACGGCGGTAACGACCTGCTTTACGCAGTGTATGCAGTTGTTTAATGCCCAGTATCTCTTGCAAAGTGGCATCTACCGCTTTGGCCATATTCAAACTGCCGCAGATATAGAGACAAGCCCCTTGCTCTAGCCAATCAATCGATTCAGCTTTTTTACAACTAGGACATCTTGCACATACTTTTCAGCAAATCCATCACGAGAAAATACCCGATCGATTTCTGCAATTTTACCTTGGTTTTGTAATTCATGCAGTTCATCAGCAAAAATTGCATCGAAATCTTGTTGATGCTCACCATAAATTAACCTGTTTTGATAGTGCACCGTTGCGACACGTTGCTAAAGATGTGAAAGCAAACCCGCCATTCCTGAGCCATTGCCAATCATAATTGCCGACTTAACGCCCTCTGCTAAGTGAAAATTTGGATTCGCACGAATATAGGCATGAATACATTGTCCAAGTTTTAAATCTTGTGTTAATAAACCAGAACCTAAACCTAGTTCATCGCCATGCTGCTCTTGACGTACGACGAGCTCTAAATCTTTTTAATTAAATAGAGTTTGATAATTTCACGCTTATACTAAACGACTGAATAAAGACTATAATAAAAATTAAAAATTCATTCGCCATTTGCGAAATCTTCGAGCAATCATGTCCAAAAATCTTGCAACGCTGATTGGATTCAGTGCAATCTTACAATGGTCTTCTATTGTTGGTTTACTTAAGAAAATTAGTTTCAGTATTGGCCCTGATCTTGCTGTGCTCTTTATGTATACCTTGAGCGCAATTATTCTATTGCTCTTATTTAAAATTCCAAACCTTAAACTGGTTCCGCGCCAATTTTTGATATATGCCACCCTTTTATTTGTGATTTATGAGTTGTGTTTTTCGTATGCCATTGCTTTGGCTCAAACAGCTCAACAAGCGATTGAAATCAGTTTGGTCAATTATTTATGGCCGAGTCTGACAATTGCCGCGTTAATATTATTTAAAGAATTAAAATTTAACTTTTTCGTAATCATTGGTTTAGCCATTAGTTTGGGCGGCATTATTTTGATCCAAACGGGTAATGGAAGTTTTAACTGGTCTACAGTCTTTACGAACATTCAGTCCAATCCATTAAGCTATTTTCTTGCTTTTATGGGCGCGAGTTTATGGTCACTCTACTGTGTGATTACCCGTAAATACAGTCATGGACATAACCCTATTTCATTCTTTTTCGTCGTGATCACCATTGTGCTATGGCTAAAAATGTTGATATTTCACGGTATCCCGCGAATGCCTGCCGTAGACTTACATACCGGTAAGTATATGTTAATCGTGTCCATCGTGACCGCATTGGGCTATGCAGCGTGGAATGTAGGTATTATAAAAGGCAATATTACGATATTGGTGACTTTATCGTATTTTAGTCCGATTTTTTCTTCGGTTATTTCAATGTTTATATTACAGACACCACTGAGTTTAAGTTTTTGGCATGGTGCCATTTTGGTGACATTAGGTTCGCTGGTATGTTGGATTTCAACCAGTTGGCCACAAATAAAAGCAAAATTAATGCAATTGCGTCATGAATAATATGGCGCAGTTAATTGCCTCTGATTATCTTAAACTGAATAACAAAACCGCGATTAGGCACAGCATGTGAAGTAACTGTGTTGGTGCAAAATATAGAAAATATTTCCATCCACCTGTGAGAAATGCATTCACACATTTTGAAATCGCATGGGCTGATAATCCAATCACCACAGCATAAACCAATGTTAAATTGTCGATATTACCTTGCATCACCACGGTTGCCATAGCTGCATGGACTTCAAAGAGTGATGCTAATAATGTCCCTAAAATTAAACCTTTATCACCTAAAGCGAGATTTAATCCATAAACAAGTGCTTGGATCAAAGTAAGCGTGATGGCAATGATTGCCGCCTGTTTTAAGCTAAACATTCGACTATCGGTCTTTTCTAACTGTGCTGGTTCATTCGCCTCTACATGAAGCATTTCGGGTTCTGACTCTTTATTATGCTGAACTGGAGATGAGCCATAAATCAGATATAGCGCAGCAAGGACCAATATCAAGATGCCGACGATACTTGGTATAACTAATATTTTAAACCAAGCAAAACTCACCCCAAGGACAATGATCAAAAGTTGAACCAATGTCGCAACACATGAAAAAAGTCCTGCCCCTGCATTACTTTTGGCACTGGCTTTTCCTGCTCGCACTTCCATGCCTAAGCTTGCGATTGTTGCTGTGCTCGACACAAAACCTGATGCCAAGGCCGATAAAATAATGGCTTTATCAGAAGATAGAAGCCGCTTGGCGATGTGCGCTAATGACTGCACCACCAAGATCAATATCAGTAATTTTAAAATCACATAGGGATTTAATACAGAACCCCAATAGGCCTGATTCGGCGTTAAAGGTAAGGCAATTAGGATCAATGCCAGTAAAAAGACCCCATCTCTTAACTCATAGTCTTTGATCCAATGTGCTGCAAAATGATGTAAGCCTTTTTTTCCAACTAATATGAGGGTCAACACCACAGCCAAACACGCAGCCAATGGAATATTAAATACACAAGCAGCGCCGATTAAATAGGTCATAACAAAAGCAAGTTCTGTGGTTGTGCCAATATCTTGTTTTTGTTGACTTAATCCATAATAGCTAAACATACTGACGACAATTGCACCGATCGCACCAACAGCTAAATGTATTAAAAAACACAATGCTCCAAACAACGCACAAATGGTAAATGAGCGTAAACCAGCAAAACTCTGTTCACTGTCCAAATTGTTGTTACGTTGACGCTCCAAACCGATGAGCAATCCACAGCCTAAAGCCGAAGCTAAAATAGTTAACAATGCGGGGAAGGATAAAGTTTGTATGAGTATTTCCAAATTTAAGCCCTCCCATCAATACATTGTTTATTTTGGCAATATAAATAAAAAATAAAAAAAAAATTTAACGCTAAAATTTGAAAAATAAATATATAGATTGAACAACTTGAGCATTTTCAATCATGTTCCAAGTTTAGTCATCCTTTAAATCATAAACAATTCCATGTTAAATATCCTAGTGAACATGGAATATTTCTCATATTTTAATTAAAAATATATTCGAAAAACTGACTTAAATTCGGCCTCTATTTGCTTTCATGAATGTTTAAAGCACACATTAAGCCCAAATCACCATAATCGCCGCAATCACCACTAAGGCTAATCCCCAATGATCGGTTCTTGCGAGTTTTTCCTTAAAGAAATATGCAGAGATTAATAGACTAAATAAGATTTCGATTTGACCTAGGGTTTTAACAATCGCAACCGTTTGCATGCTCATAGCAGTAAACCAACCCAAGGACGCTAGAAAGCTACAGACACTAACGCGAAAGGTCAAACCGACTCTATCCCACATGGCAATGAGCGTTTTGCGGCTAAATAGACTGAGGTAGAGCAGCATAATCACACATTGAAAGCCAATTACACTCAACAATACCCACGCCGCACGATGCAAAGTCGGTAAATCACTTAGCTCTAAACTGGCTTCACGAACCAATAAAGAGGTAATAGCAAAACTTAATCCACTCCCTACACCGATGCATAAAGTTGGCAAAGATAACTTTTGTCGTTGAGAACCTTTGCTTAAAAGAAAAACGGCAACACCACCAACCAAAACACCAATCCAACCAAATAAACTTAAATGTTCACTTAAGAAAATCACCCCAACAATGGCCGCAAATATCGCTTCACTTTTCGCTAAACCAACACCAATGGCATAATTCTTTTGTTTAAAAAGCAAGACCATTAAAATCGTCGCTAAAATTTGACTTAGTCCTGCAATCACCACATAGACCCAAAACATAGTTGTAAATGTGGTCACCTGAGTCACAGGCTGTTGTTGGTACAGCACATATAAATAAATGCAGGCAAATGGGAGTCCAAAAATAAACCGTGCAAGGGTGACACCATACACATCAACAGTGGTACTGAGTTGTTTTTGAAATGCATTGCGCCATGACTGCATAAAAGCAGCCATTAAAGTGAACAAGATCCAAACTGGAAACATAAGAAAGGTGGTTTAACGGTGGATGCCTCATCAATTTACGCTTTTATTGAATTGAATGCGACCCAACACGGCTAGATTATTCATTGAACTTGGTTATGGATTCGTTGAAAAAAATTTATTTAAAAACCTCATATTAAGAATATGGTATTTATCAAAATTTATGTTTTTATAAAAAAATGCAAAGGCATGTTACCTTTGCGTTTTACTCTTTACTAATATTTAGTTAGTGACTTATATTAAGTTAGCTTTCTAGTAATACAGCACCAAATTGCTCACGTAGATCTTTTTTCAGCATTTTACCTGTTCCGCTCAAAGGAATAGCATCCACAAAAATCACTTTATCTGGCACCTGCCATTTAGCAACTTTATCTGCATAATAATCCAAAATTTCTGTATCAGATAAATCGACATCTGGCTTTTTAATTGCAATCAAAACAGGACGCTCATCCCATTTCGGATGGGTCGCTGCAATCACTGCCGCCATTGCAATTTTAGGATGTCCCATAGCTAAATTTTCTAACTCAACAGAAGAAATCCATTCACCGCCCGATTTGATCAAATCTTTTGAACGGTCACTAATTTTTAAGAAACCATCTTCGTTCAGGGTTGCAATATCCCCGGTATCAAACCAACCATCTGAGGTTAATGCAGATTCTGTTTTGCCAAAGTAATTGCCAATAATCCAATGCCCTTGGATCTGTAAATTACCCGTCGTTTCGCCATCACGTGCAACTTCGTGTGTACCGTTTTCTTCATCGGTAATACGTAAATCGACCCCGAATGGTGGACGACCTTGAGACAATCTTACTTGTAATTGTTCTTCTTCAGATAATAATAAATGTTTGGCTTTAAACTGGTTTGAAGAACCTAATGGACTGGTTTCAGTCATCCCCCAAGCATGAATCGTTTCACAGTTAAATTGTTCTTTAAAGACTTTTAACATCGCAGGAGGACAAGCAGATCCACCAACCACATTACGCACTAAACTTTGGAGCTGACTGCCCGCTTGCTGCGCAGCATTGATTAATCCCTGCCAAATCGTTGGAACACCCAATGCAACGGATACTTTATAGTCATCAATCATTTGCGTCAGGCTTGCTCCATCTAAACCTGGGCCTGGCAGCACTAAAGTACATCCCACCATTGCCGCAGCATATGGCGTACCCCATGCATTGACATGGAACATCGGCACAACAGGCATCATAATATCTCGCGCTGAGATATTTAATGAATCCGGCATACAAATCGCATAACTGTGTAAGACTGTTGAACGATGACTATACAACACGCCTTTCGGATTGCCTGTGGTACCCGAGGTATAACATAACGAACTAGCCGATAATTCATCTAATTCTGGCCATGTATAGTCTGCAGATTGCGCCGCGATGAGTTCATCATAAAACTTCACATCGGGCACCGCTTCAACAATCGCTGCATCTGGTCCATCTAAACAAATAAAATGTTCAACAGATTTTAATAATGGTTTTACTGCTTTGATTAAAGGCAAAAAGGTTTTATCAAATAACATCACGCGGTCTGCGGCATCATTGATGATAAAAATTAATTGTTCTGGAAATAAACGTGGATTAATGGTGTGACATACATAACCACTACCTGAAATAGCGTACCAAGACTCTAAGTGACGATGGTTATTCCAAGCGATGGTCGCAACACGATCCCCTAAATTTAAACCGAGTGATGCAAGAACATTGGCAAATCGTTTTGAATTTTTATGGACTTCACCCCAAGTGGTTTTCGTAATCGTCGAGTCTGTATTTTTTGAAATGACTAAACTATCCGCATGATAGCGACCCGCATGTTCAATCATGCTACTAATCAAAAGCGGTTTAAACATCATATTACCAAGCATTCTTTGCTCCCACATTCATCCATATTGAGTTGTTGTTTTTCCGCACTGTCCTGCAGATTTTTTAAAACTTTGCACCATGTCAAAAGTGATTGTTCTTTATCGACAAGGTTAAAGCAGTAGATATGAAACGCATATCCAAAACTGATTCTTATGTTTTAACCTTAATTGATTTTAGAATCCACTGTTTTATTGCTCAAAATATGAATGCTTTAGTGGTATAAAATGCAAAAATTAAAGCTTTAGCCCTATTCAAAATATAGTCTTATTTAGTTATAACACTGCTGCTTTAAAAAATGTCGTTTTCAGTTATCAAATAATCGACTGAGTCAATTAGCATAAAAAAACCCAGTCTAGATACACTGGGTTCATTCGTTGCATTAGCCGTTGTAGTTAAGTTGAAATAGTTACAGCACTTCAAACTCAATACGACGGTTTTTCTTACGGCCTTCAGGCGTAGCATTGTCTGCTACAGGCTTATTTGAGCCCATCCCTTCAGTACTTAAGTTCGCCGCCGCAATATTCTTTGAAATCAGGTAGTTTTTAACTGCATTAGCACGATCTTGGCTTAAACTTAAGTTTTTCTCAGGATTCCCTGAGCTGTCTGTGTGACCAATAATTCGTACTTTTTTCCCACCGACGCGATTCAGTGCGATAACCATTTCATCTAAGATCTGTACCCCAGATGGTGCTAAAATCGCGCTTCCAGATTCAAATTCAATAATACGATTACGTAAAGCCGCATCAATAATGGCCTGTTCAGCCTGATTGACAGAAAGCTGTGCATTGAAACGAAAAGGTGCTGTGACCAAAGACTGAAACTTGGTGGTCGTGGGTTGGATATCATCTTGATTTGACATCTTTCCACTTAAATCGACTTGCGTTCCGCGTACAGAGAGTTTCCCCTGTTTTACTTTCTTTAAGTCATCATTAATCATCTGGCTTACGCTATTGCCCCAACCATTGGGTGCAGTAACCGCTCGAACCTGAATTTTATCAACCACATTTGCCTGACCATAAGTCAAATAGGCTTTATTTAATATTTCTTGCTTGGTTGCTTCATTCGGTACAGCGCCTTCAATCACAATAGGCTCTGCCCAGAGCAAAGCCGAACAGCCTAAAATGCATACACTCGCAAGAAATTTGGGCAACATTGGTAAGATTCTTTGCATCATTATTCTTCTATAAAAGTCTGTCTAAAAAGTTTAATGCCATGAATAAGGCTGATCTGACGCTCACTCAAAGACTGTTCCAAAACGGCTAAGCCTGCATTTTGTTCAAGATAAGGATCAATCCAACTGGCATCGATCAGGGAAACCCAATGATCACTTTGCATATTTTGGGTGAAAACATCACTCAGCGCTGTAATATCAGCACCTTGAAAACCAAACAGTAAAACAGGTGAATCACTGTGTAGGATGCCAATGAGTAACTCAGCATCTTGGTTTTCGACAAAACGACTAATTAAATTGACCCAAAACGCCGCAATTTCATAGCAGTAACTAATATTATTGATTGGTAAGATCAGCACTTTATTCAACCGAGACGTACCCTGATGAATAATCGGTTGTAGCAGCAAACCGAGACCAATCATGCTTTGCGCCAACTGATAAGGCGTAAAATTCAATAAACGTGCAAATGAATGCAACGTATGATGCTCATAAAAAGAAGAGGTTTCTTCTGTCCCGAACACTTGAATTTCGTTATTCAGTTTGCCTAATTTATCGAGCAAAATATCGGGATCGCGAATAGAACGCATCACTCGGTTACGCTGATATAAGTCAATTAAGGTTTGTTTATAACGATAAGGTGCATACAAAATATTATCGAAAGGATCATCGATTTCTAGCAGATGAGCGAGCACCATTGGAAATTGACGCTTTGAACTGTCTTCACTACTAATCAAATTGGCAACCAAAAAACGCTTATCTTTTGGACTGGCAATAAAGAAATCTAATGAAGGCAGTGAGTTATACGCTGCATTAAAATTGTCTGAACGCATAGCGAACTCAAGCGCCTCCGTGATCCACTGATCGATTAACTGAATCAGTGAATATTGTTCACGGCTCTTTAAGAAGTCACCACGAGCTGGACATTTTCCATAATACAGCGGTGTCGTTCTCACTTCATACATCGTCACACTCCTTGTTCTTTTGCACGAATGCCACCGCTCTCATTTTTAAATTCATCATCATGGTGTTGCTGTTCCTTGTACAACACTCATCGGTGAAGTCGCTGGCGCTACAGGCGCTTGTCCTGCAGGCATCGTTTGCGCTGCGACGACACGAACACCTTTATTCGTCACCACTTGATCAACAAGAGTCATACCTGAATAGCCTGAACCTGTAGTTGGGCCAGATGCGTTACCACTTATTAAACGGAAATTCACTTTAACAAACACTTTTGGATTTTGTTTGCTACGCCACACCATTTCAAATGAATTACCATTTTGTGTACGCTGAGCGCCTTCAACCAATCGGTTAATACCATATTCACCCGGCTCATCAAAAATCGTATGCGTTTGACCTTCCAAGTCAATTGCAGTAATACGTGCACCCGGAATTGCCCCTTTATTTGGCCAAACGAAGTTCACCCATTGCTGAACACCGTTTTCATACACCATACGCTGACCATCAATATCAATGGTATATGAAAGCAACTGTGTATTTTCTAATGGGAAGAACTGGAAGTTCGATTGATTGGTTGCCGCAGGTGCTGCTTGACTCAATTCCCCTGTAGCAACGCCATTACTTGGCGCAACATAGCGTTGGAAGTTCGCTACAAATTGTGGATTTAAACCAATGCCCAAATCTTTCCATGTTTTCGTGGTTAAGGTATAGCCTCGACGAATCACCAATGGATCCAAATATTCTTTTACAAAACGAGCGATACTTCCGTTTTCACCAAAAATTTGGCTAATTTCATTACTGGTCGCTTGTAAAGTAGCATTGCTATTAAATGGATATTTAGGTGCAAGATTGGTTGTAAATGGTTGATACGCCTGCATTGCCCACAACTTATTAATTTCGTTTTGAGCTGGAATCAAAAGAACTTCAAATGACTGAGTCACCGGCTGCATAAAGAGTTTTTGAATCAACTGTTGATCTAATTCATTCAGACCCACAGACATTTTTTCATCTACGAATTTTTGTGTGCTATTAAAGACTGAGCTTTGATCATTGATGGTTTGTTTCACCAATGTCATGCTTGCAGGTCCCATATCACCGCCACTCTTCAAATCATTGAACTTACTACGTACTTGACTCAAAGACAGCATGTATTCATCTAAAATAGATTTGTTTTGCTGATCATCACGCTTACGAACTAGTTGATAGAACACATCAAATTCTTTTGCAATAACACCTTGACCGGCTTTAGAAGCAACTTGCTGTGCCTGCTGCGCATCATCACGGCTGAGGACTTTACGTTTAAACCACGCAATAAAACCTTTCTGAGGCGCAGCCAGTTCTGCTTGAACAATTGGATTATCCCAACTGGTTTCTTTCGCAATACGGTCCACCACTTTACGAATTGGCGAATTCTCAGGTTCACCTAAAATATCGATAAAACGTGACTGCTGAGCAACATCTGCACCTTTTCCATAATGCACAGCATTTAAGAATTTACGCCATTCAGCGATATATTCCTGCTTATAAAGTTCGGTTAACTGTTTACTGATCTGATCTGGACTACCACTAAACGTCAGGTCATCAGAGCGATTGGTATTGAGTACCCAATCTTGAGTATCTGTCGGATTATTCGCAGCTTGGTTAATCGCATCTTTTACATAATCATTCCATGCTTGGTAAGTAAAAATACCCGGCAAGGCATAACTACCTAACATGCTGTTTTGGCCTGTTTCACCTAATATTTGCTTAACTGTCACTGCTGGGAAACGTACTGAACCACGCATTTTAATTTCATTATAAACGCGGTCACGTGCAGGAATACCCATGGTAACAGCTGTTAATAATTGACGTGTTTGATCAACCAATAAAGGATCAGATTCCATTTGCGGGAAAGCAGGATCAGCGGCTAAAGTCATTGCATAAGATAAAACTTGTTCAGCTTTTTGAATCATTTCCCCGCGTGGCATTTGACCACGATTTGAATCTAACCATGAACGCCAGAAACGAGTAACTTGATCACTCAAATGGCTCGATTCCATATATTTATGATTGCTCATCATCAAATACGCCTTCAGTGCATTATATGCATCCTGAGGGTTAGTATCCGATGGTTCTAAATAGGGTTGATTTGATTTCACAGTTTGAGTGATTTGCACATTGACGTGATTTTCTTTCAACGTCGCTTCATTGGCTTTGACACGTTGTAAGTACTGCGCCATATTTTGTTGAGATGGTGCCAATACAATTTGTTGAATACCACGTAAATACTCAACTTTGAGTTTTTCACGGATTTTATTCCCTTGGTATAAACCAAAACTATATTTCAATGGACGATCTTCATCAAAATGATCGAGCTGCTGTAAATGTCCTTGTAATATCAGCAATGCATCCAATTGAGTCGAAAGCTCACTTCCGCTACGGCTTTCCATTTGCACAACTTTGTCTAAGTCAGCTTGAACTTCCGCCACGAGTTGTTGGTTATTACGATACGACCAAACCCATAACCCAAGCACCACAGCAACCAATAACAATGCAGCAATAAATGCCATAAAGCGCTGACGTTTACGTGCAGGATTGATATGTTGTTTAACTAGATTTTTATCTTTTAAAATGACGGTTGAAAAGAGTCCTTTTAAGAAATAACCATGGTCTTGCGAAACAGAATTCGTAGGAATGCCAAACTCACTATCCGTACTTTTCACCAAATGAAAATCTTCAGCGATTTGCTCCGTCATTGGACTTTCAATCACACCTTCTTGCAACGCACTGGTGAAATAGAACCCACGGAATACCGGTTTAAACTGATAAGGGTTGTCTTGAAACAACGTACCAATAAAAGTTTTTAACACTGGCTTTAAACTTTTAAACTCAAGTGGAAATGTCATTACACTTGGAGAAATATTTTGCGAATGACGACGACTCAAGTGCGTAGTACTGACGCTCTTCAAACCATCGTATAAAATTGAATAATGCTTTTCGAACATCTCAACGGCATGCTCAGATGAGTCTGGATCATAAGGTAGTGTTGCACCCCAAACTTGATCAAATTCATCTTTATCATAACAATCAAAAAATTCAGTAAAGCCCGCTATCAAATCCATTTTTGAAAAAACGATATACACTGGCGCAAAAATTTCTAAACGTTCAGTCAAATCCTGTATACGTGCTCGTAAATTTTTGGCTAATTTGATTGATTTTTCAGGGCTTTGACTGACAAGTTCTGCCACAGAAACAATCACAATTAAACCGTTAATCGGCGCTTTAGAACGGTTTTTCTTTAGAATATTTAAGAAACCTAACCATTCTGAATGGTCTTCGGCATAAACTGAATATCGACCTGCGGTATCGAGTAACACACCATCTGTAGAGAAAAACCAATCGCAGTTACGTGTACCACTTAAACCTGCCGACACCATTTTCTGATGAGTTTCTTCAAATGGAAATCTAAGGCCAGAATTATAAATCGCTGAACTTTTACCCGCTGCTGGGTTACCAATCACCATGTACCAAGGTAATTCATATAGCGCTGCATTACCCTTTTTATCGCCAAGTTTTGATTTACGGATAAGTTGAATCGAGTCTTTCATTTGCTGATTGATCAGCGCAAGTTCTTCTTTATTCTTTTGTTTGCCGTATTCAGCTTCATTATCTTTGGCAATCGCCTCAGCAAGCTCTTCGCCTTGCTGTTTATGACGATAATGTTGTACTAACTCATAAATACCCCACAGAATTAATCCGAGAATATAAACAGCAACCACAATGTAAAAAGTCTTTTGTGGAATCGAATTATGCATGGCAACAATGGCCACAAAAAATGACAAAGCCACCATCGCTTTAGGATTGGTGACGTACTGCCAAACATAACCGAGGATCGTATAAAATAGTGTGTTCACAATGTTCTCAATTTCGTCTTAATTCTAATTAAACAGTTTCTTGTTCAAGTTCATCTTCTACTGAAAATGCTTGAATAAAAGCAAATGTCGATTCTTGGTCTGTGCTATAAATCATAGCAGTTAACTCTTCTGGCAAGTGCATACCCAACATGAATCCAAAAATTTTTGCCAATTGCTGGGTATTTCCAAGATTCTGTTTTGTATATAAAAAATGATAGGTTTCAATCGCGGTTTCATTAAATTTATGCTGTAATTTTTTCACCACTTTCATATCAGTTGCATCATCTAACATCAATAAAAAGGGTTGTTCTTGATCATACTGATCTAAATTATTCAGTGCTTTAAGCTCTAAATTACGTTTCAACTCAGGCTCATGTGCCACCACTTGTAGCACTTTATTTGGAGTTAAACCTCGAACTTGAACCTCTGAAGCAGCCAAACACCAACTCGATGCAAACTCTGCAGCAATGTATTTTTCTTGTAACCACATCTTTTCATCAATCCATTCTTGGTCGATTTCAGAGTCAGCATTGAGAATCAAACTGACTTCAAACTTTTGTTTTGAAATCATCTCTAAAATGCTTAACCATTCTGAATAAGCGACTTGAGTGCCGATAAAATGTGGCTCGATATGAATTTGTTCGGGAATGATCGAAAATCCGTCAGATAGATACTGCTGAATAATTTGAGCATAATCATCATTCCATTGATGAATCAAATTATCAGCAAGCAAAATATGGACATTTAAACGATTTAAACGTGAAACTTGCTGTTCATTGTTCGCCAAATGTTCTGGATGTTCATCTTGCGTATAATCTGGATCCACCCAACCCGGATGCATACGGTACTGATATGCCAATTCACTATCATAAAAGAGTGCTGATTGCTTCAGATGCTCTGCAATTAAAAATAGACTTTCAACGTGTTGCTCTAGTTGTTGCTGAATAAGTGACTGGATTCGTTTTTCACGCATGGTGATGGCACTATATTCATCATCTGCTTCTTCATTAGTGAGTTCATCTAAATCTTTGATTCGAAATGAAAGAACAGGCAAACCGTATGCATTAAATAACTTATCATCGAGTTCAGGACTTTTGAATTGTTGAATATCTTGGATAATTTGTTCGTTTTCACCAAAACTATGCCAAGCCGCTGAAGAATAAACATTTAAACGAAATTGCTGTACATCAATAGGCTTCGGTTTTGCTTGTTCAATGGCCTCAAGTTGTTGTTGCTCAGCTTGTTCTTCTGCACGTTTTTCAGCTTCAAGTTTTTTTTCTTTTTGATGTTGAATGCCCTTGTAAAGCAAATAAGGCGACAAAATAATTGCACATAAAGCTAAAGGAAGAAGTAAAAAGTATGTGACTAAATCGAAAGCCGTCGGATCATAGCCTGTATCTCGCCAGTAAAAAATCACGAAAGCAGTACACAAAACAAAAAGCGTACTAAAGGTTCCAATTATTAATTTCAGCATTATTTTGCATTCCCCATTAAGGCATAACAGGTTTCTGTATTATCGACCTGTTTATTCGGCTGTAAAAATGCTCCCTGAGCTAAACCAATTCCGCTCAAAGAATTTAAACACACCGGTTTTATTTCTTCTTTTTGTAAAATTAAGCGCACATCCACCATTAATGTTGGACTACACCAAGTTTGAATCATTTGTTTTAATTTTAGGCTGCGTGCCTGATTCGGTAAAAATGTTAAATAATCTTCATGATTTAAAGGTCCAATCACGATTTCAATTTTTTCGTCAATCTGTTGAATCTTCTCACCACAAAAAGTATTCAGCCCCAATAAGCTCGGCTGAGATCCACCTAAACATGTTCTCTGATCTTCTTCAAATACAAAAGTTTCAGGGATAAATTCTCGAATATCAAATTTCTGCTTAAAGATACAATTCAGCATGGTTTTTAATGCATAAGCTGTATTGTTTTGCCCCTGCATTAAACCTGAGAATTCAGCAAAATAATCATCTAAATCTGGCTGATCATGCTGGCTACTGATATAACCATTTAATGCATGTAAAATATCAAGATAGTGATTATCCTGCTCGATTTCATAACGAATAGGTAAATGATAATTTAAACTGGCATCAACATAATGTGCTGTTAATTTATGATTAAACAGCCCTAAAAACTTTTGTGTTTCGTGTCGCTGATGTCGCCCGCTGAGCTTAATCTTATTGGTATAGCTATAAGGTAATGCACCTTGAATACCCGTTAAACCCACCATTAAATTTGTCAGTTCAACTTTCTCATCGTTGAACTCTAAACTTTCAATTTCAGTGTTCGGGAAGTTCAAATTAAGTGAACTATTAAACTCAAAGTCATTGGCCCAATGGACTTGAGCTGCTCCATAAGGTGCATGTCTTAACAAACGAGTAGCTTGAACAAACTCGTAGGCTTTCGGTTCTTGGAAAAGTCCGTCAATTACAGAGCTTTCTTGCCACCAACGTTCTGCACGCATTGGTATAACTCCTGTTGACTATTTGCATCAAAAACCGAGACATCGACAAAGCTGTTCATATTGACTTTTAAATTAAAGATATGGGCCAGCAATTGACTAAATATATACAGGCTATGCCCTCTAAATATATCCGCATCGATATCGAGCTGTACTTTTAAGCCTCTGACAAATAATGGAAACGGTTTACTATCTACAAGTTTCTGCGTGGTAGAAAACTGAATATTTTTTATGGAATCGATAATAATTTGGTTTTCTTTCGATTTAGGTAAATTATACAATTCCAAAAGTTCTTTAATATGAGAGACCGCATCGCCTTTCATTAAAGACATATTATTCAAAGATAAATGTGAAATAACCCGCCACTGTTCTTGTTTATTTTGCTCAAAATAATACGGTAACGACGGTCGTTTGAGCATCAGGGCACGACGTGCCAAATTACTATCATTCAGTGTTAATGCATTCTGATCTTTATTATAACTTTCGTAAGGTAGCTCACGATTACTACACAAAGTTCAGTACTAATAAAATCGGACTGAGTACTATGCGGGTCTAAAGCACGAGATATGATTGAATAGTTTAATTCCTGATGTTTATTCTTCATCTGCTGCGGATTTAAACTATAAAAAAACTGGACTTTATCCTGATGATAATGACTCATTGCAAAAAAAGGCAGTACCGGATAATACACTTCATCTTGGTTACTTTTTTCACGCACCATATTCATTTTTAAAATGCTATAGGCTTGAAAATATTCAGGATGGTGTGCATCTGTCACCAATGGATATTCCATTCGCTTATGATTAATCTTTTGCGGCTCTGCTTGTTTATTGAAAAGATTAACAATTGGTGTAGCAAACAATTTAAAATTTGCAGCATTTAATTCAGAATAATTTCGAATCGCTGCTTGATCATTTAAATTGAGTTTAAAGTGCATTTGAACATCAAATTCACTATGTTCTAAACTTAAAAACTTAATGAAATCTAAATTTAGATTTAAAAAATTGAATTTTTCAGGAACACAAAAATATTCCATCAGTAAACGATATGCATGATGCGTATGCTGATCGATAGGAAGAACACTTTGAACTTCTTCAAAGCCCATAATTTCAAATGGATTGGCAATATCAAAAATGTGCTGCCCTACACGAATCGAAAAACTTGTAGTGGATTTAAAAATACTATCCAAAACCTGCAAAGGAAAATTAGAAATAGCGTCTAAAAAGATCGGCAAAGTTTCATTTTTGAGTAAAGCGTGCTTATTCGAAAAAATTTCAAATCCTAAGCTCAATGTGGCATTTTGATTTAAATGCATATGTGCCGATGGATGAGTTTTGAAATTGAGCTGTTTTAATTGAATCGGTAATAATGTGACTTCTTGTACCGTCTGATATTCACATTGAACACCGCGCGTACTTTTGGCTTTTAGACTGGTCGCCTTTGGAATAACGTGTCGATCTGTTAATTGCTTAATTTTATTTATATCTTCGAAGCTCACCACAGAACATGCAGGAAATGGTTTTAAATATTGAGGAAACATCACCTCAAAAATTGATCGGGTAAAAACGTCATAACTATCTGCAAGTTTTTTATCAATCCGTGCAGAAATTAAAGAAAAGGCTTGAATTAAACGCTCAATATGCGGGTCATCTATTTGTTCTTGGTTTAAAGACAAACGCTGGGCGATTTTGGGGTATTTACTGGCAAACTCACGGGACTGTTGTCCAAATTCCTGTAGTTGTTTTTCGTAATACGGTAACAGCTCTTCAATCACAGATAACCCACTTCATTAAGCTCTTGGAGAAATAACATATTGTTGTGTTGTTGGTTTTAATAAGGCATCAAAAATAACTGGTTCGTATAAAGGATGAATATTTAAATATGCCTGAATACTTAAACATAGTGCCCCCATATTATGGCCATCCATGAGCATTTCGACTCGAATCTGTTTTAAACGCGGTTCATGTGCAGCAATCGATTGCTCAATTGACTGGCAAATTTTGTCGCGATCCGATGGATTTGCTGTCGATAAGCCCACAAAATCGATAATGCCAAATTGCAAAATAGACTTTTTTGCTAATGGAAAGTCATCAATCAGTTCATCTAATTTTGCCACACGACTATTGAGGAGATCCTCTAAATCGGAAGCAACAGATTCACGAAGTTCTTGCAAAGACAGACCTTGAGTCTGTTGAGCATCAGCTGGTAATAAGCGGTCAAATAATGTCGTTCTAAAACCATAAGGATAAAGCTGATCGAGATTCATATCTTCTTATAAATATTTAAAAAAATGAAAATAGAGGCTACCCAAGTTAGCCTCTATCTGAATCCATCTATTACGCTGCGTATGAAGCAGTGTTGTTAGATAATGACCACTTCTTAGTAACAGCACCTTTCGCAGTACCGTTAATATCTTGTTGGTTATATGTCCACTCTACTGCAGCATATTTCAAACCAAATGATTCGTGTGGAACACCTTCATCATTTACAGTTGGAGTCACGCTAGAAACCAACACATGTTTCAGTTTGATTTGAAGATATTTAATACGTTTGTCGCCATTCGCACGGTAGAAATCAATTTGAACTTCATCAAATGTATAACCTGCTGAACATGCTTCCCAAAGTTTAGGGCTTGTCGCGTCTAAATCTTTAACAAAAACCATGTCAGAATGCTCTACACGTTCTGCAGTGTGACCACCCACACTTGAAGAAGTCGCAGATTTAGGTTGACGGATGTTATGCGTCCAAGAGTTTACTTCTAACCAACTCTTGTGCTCTGCATCACGAGATTCGCCGTCTACTTTGTACTTACCACGAAATTGAATGTATATATCTTTCATTGTTCTGAATACCTATTTATTTAAAGTTATTATAGTGTTGACCCAAAATTAATTTGAGGACTGAGGTAACTCGGTCACAAGTCGTAATGAAACAGACAACTCATCCAACTGGAAATGTGGTCTTAAGAAAACCACAGATTTGTAGTGACCAGGCAAAGCTGGATTTTCTACAACTTTTACAGAAGCTTCACGCAATGGATACTGAGCTTTAGCTTCTTGAGATGCACCATCATCAAGTAATACATATTGCGACAACCATTCATTTAAGAAGGTCTCAACATTACCCGCTGATGCAAAACTACCCACTTTGTCACGCATCATTGCTTTTAAATAATGTGCAATACGTGAAACTGCCATGATGTATTGGATCTGGCTAGACAATGCAGAGTTGGCATTTGCTGTATCGCTATCATATTTTTTAGGTTTTTGCGTCGATTGCGCACCAAAAAATGCTGCATAATCCGTATTTTTGCAGTGTACCAACGGAATAAAACCAAGATCACTCAGTTCTTTTTCACGACGGTCAGTAATGGCAATTTCAGTTGGGCATTTAAAGACCACTTCGCCATCATTGGTTTTGAACGTATGGACAGGCAAGCCTTCAACTAAACCACCACCTTCTACACCACGAATCGCAGCACACCAACCATGCATATCAAATGCATTGGTTAAACGCGTACCAAAGGCATAAGCCGCGTTCATCCATAAATATTCATTATGGTTTTCACCCGAAACTTCTTCAACGAAGTTAAAGCCTTCAGTGGCAATACCTTCTTTTGGATCATATGGCAAACGACCTAGTACACGTGGCATTGTCAATGCAACATAACGTGCATCATCACTTTCACGGAATGAACGCCATTGTACATATTCAGCGGTTTCAAAGATTTTAGATACATCACGCGGACGATCAATATCAGTAAAAGACTCTAGTCCCAACATATTCGGGCTAGCAGCCGAAATAAACGGTGCATGTGCAGCCGCAGCGACATGTGAAATTTGCTCAAGCAAATACATATCAGATGGAGTACGGTCAAACTCAAAGTCACCAATCAATGTTGCATAAGGCGCACCACCGAATGATCCATATTCTTCTTCATAGATTTTTTTGAACAACGTGCTTTGGTCAAAATCGGTCGCACCTTGGAAATCTTTAATCAATTCTTTTTTCGTCGTATTTAACATACGAATTTTTGTTAAAGAATTTGAAGGTGTTTCTTGGCAGAAATAATACAAACCACGCCATGTCGATTCAATTTTTTGAAATTCAGCATGGTGCATGATTTTACTTAACTGAGATGAAATCAACGCATCAATTTCAGCAATACGCTTATCAATTGATAAAGTCATATTGTCTGAAACGGTGATGGTACCTGCCATCACTTCTTTAGCAAGTTCACCAATCAAACTTTTTGCACGATCATGTTCTTGATCTGTACGCGCGATACGACTTTGTTCGACAATTGAATCTAAAAGTGAATATTCTTCGGTTGCTTCAACGTTTACAGCAGTTGCAGTATTATAATTACTCATTTTCTGCCTCCACGCTCAACTTACGAATTTGATCAGTGTTATGTAACACTTCATCCAATAAATCTTCTAAGCGTTCATTATTTGAAATTTTATTACGCAAGTCAGACAGACGCTCACGCGCAGCAACTAACTTTTGTAGTGGATCAACCTGTTGTACAACTTGCTCAGGAGTAAAATCGGCCATGCTCTTAAATGTAAGATCTACCGACATTTTTCCACCGTCTTCAGTCAAGGTATTTTCAACTTGAAAATTAGCACGTGGCGCTAAAGACTCCATGACTTCATCAATATTATCTAAATCAACATTAATGAATTTCTTGTCTTTTAATTTGGTTTTCTCTACTTCAGATGCCGCTGAGAAATCACCTAACACCCCTACAACGAATGGTAATTCTTTAATTTCTTTACCGTCGCCAACTTCAACATCGTAAGTCAATTGAACACGAGGAGGACGAATTCGTTGAAGTTTTTTCTGTACACTTTCACGTTTTGCCATGAGTGCTTTTCCTTGTTATTTATTTTTTAATGTATCGAAAGGTGAACCACTGGCAGCAGGTTTTTTCGCTGTAGTCTGCGTTTTTGCTGTCGTGGTAGTTTTCTTTTTGCTTGCTGCTGTAGTCGTTTGTTTAGACTTGGTAGACGCTGTATTGGTTCGTTTTTTAGCTGGTGTTGTCTGTTTAGATTTCACATTGCTCGAAGATTCTGTACTTTTTTCACGAACATCTGCTGCAGCAGACGTAGATTTATCAATCGTCGGCTGAATATAACGAATATTATCCGACAACACTTTGGCAGGAGAATAGGTCTGTTCATCTAGAGTACGATTTTCATTACTCCGCATATGATTCAGCGCATTATAAGAAATAGCGATACCTGCTAAAAAAGTGACATCAGTAAGTTCAGGCGACTGATAGTTCTTTTCTCGCAGCAGATTGACCGCTTGCAATGCTTTTAAATTGTAACCATTAGCTTGATATTTTTTGGCAATATCTACAAAAATTTCATTTTTTAAGTTCTCATTTTTCTTATTTTTTTTGTCACATAACTGATTATAAAAACCAATAATCTCTGGATCTGTATCACCTACTGCCAGTGGATAATCCTTTAAACAGGATTTTTTCACAGATGCCGCTTTATCTTTTGCAAAAACGGTTTGTGTTAAACTAGCTGCTAAAATTATAGGTAATAAAACACTAAATTTATTCAAAATTGCCTCTGTATTTCTACGTGCTAAAACTTAATTTATGTGGATATGTGGAGAAATCACCACTTATTTTCCCGTGGGTTTTCTCTTCATTTATCAAAATTAAAAATATGCTGCAGATTTAACAAAAAATAAGCACATAGAGTCAATACAAAAATGTGCCAAATACTCCAAAGTTTGTCGACGATTTGTTTTTTTTTGTTTCATTTTATAAAAAAATCTTTTTCCTTTTTTTATTTAGTCTGTATTATATCGCCTAAAGCAAGACACTAAAAATATATAAGGTGTTGATTTTAAAGTTTTTATTTTTATAGCAAGAAAAAAGAGATCACAGTCAAACTTGTAAAATTTCGTACTGTGGATTCTAAATTTGATGAGTTATTTATGAATAATTTAAAAGTTTTAATTACTAAACTTTCACCTCACGCCCGCATTTCACTCGAAAAGTCAGCCAATACATGTATTTCACAGCAAAATTATGAAATCGAAATTGAACATTTTTTACTCGAATTATTAACCTATAACAATAAAAATGACCTTCAAATACTCTTAGAAAAATACAAAGTTTCTGCAGACGGTTTGGCAGATGACCTCAAAGAAAGTATCGCTCAACTTCCAAAAGGAAATACGCGCACCCCGATTTTTGCCCAATCTATTGTGCGCTTACTTGAACAAGCTTGGTTATTAGCATCTGCTGAACAAAATCCACAAATTCGTAGTGGTCATTTACTTGTTGCACTGCTTACCGCGCCAGATTTATACCAAATCGCAGCAAGAGCTTCTTCTCTATTCGATTTATTACCTATAGATACGATTAAACATAAATTTTTAGATCTTTGCCTAAAAAGCATTGAAAATGAAGATTTAGCAACAGCATCACTTGATGAAAAATCAGCAGTACAAACGAATGCAACTACGCCAGTTAAAACACCAGCTCTAGACCAATACACCATTAATCTTACTGAAAAAGCTAAAAATGGTGGCATTGATCCTGTGATTGGTCGTGAGTTTGAAATCCGCTTAATGCTCGATATTTTGATGCGTCGTCGTCAAAACAATCCGATTTTAACGGGTGAGCCTGGTGTTGGTAAAACGGCCGTTGTTGAAGGTCTTGCATTAAAAATTGCAACCAACCAAGTTCCAGATGCTTTAAAAAATGTCAGCATTCATACTTTAGATATGGGCTTACTACAAGCGGGTGCCAGTGTTAAAGGTGAATTCGAAAATCGCTTAAAACAAGTCATTCATGAAGTTCAAGCCTCTGCACATCCAATCATTTTATTTATTGATGAAGCACACACGTTGATTGGTGCGGGTGGTCAAGCAGGTCAAAATGATGCAGCAAACCTGTTAAAACCGGCGCTTGCACGTGGTGAGTTAAGAACCATTGCCGCAACCACATGGGCTGAATATAAGCAGTATTTTGAAAAAGATGCCGCATTAAGCCGACGCTTCCAAGTAATTCAGGTTGAAGAACCGACTGAAGAAGTCGCAATCGATATGCTGCGTGCCATGATTCCCGTGATGGCAAAACATTTCAATTTACAAATTGACGATGAAGCTATCGTTACTGCAGTCCATGCTTCGCACCGTTATATCACTGGCCGTCAATTGCCTGATAAAGCAATAAGTGTCTTAGATACAGCTTCTGCACGTGTTGCGTTAACGCAAAATGCACAACCAGTAAAATTGGATCAACTTCATGCTCAATTACATAATTTGAAGCTTGAATTGGCGATTCTTGAAAATGAACATAAGAATATTCCGATTCACCACGAACGCATTGAAAGTGTAAAAACACAAATATCCGCGCTTGAACAGGAGATTCAGTCAACAGAAACGCAGTGGAAAAAAGAACTCGAAATCGTTCAACAGATTAAAACGCTTGAACAAGAGTCCGAGCAAAAACCAGAAAATATTGAAACTTTAAGCAATATTCGTAACCAACTGGCAACTTTACAAGGTCAAACACCGCTGGTTTTTGAACGTGTAAATGCTCAAATTATTAATGAAATCATTTCAGACTGGACCGGCATCCCTGTTGGTAAAATGGTGAATGATGAAATTCAGCAAATTTTGAAGCTTGAAGCACAGTTAGAACAACGTGTGATGGGTCAAGATTATGCACTGCATCAACTGGTACAAGGCATTAAAACCTCTAAGGCAAAATTGGAAGATCCAAATAAACCTCAAGGCGTTTTCATGCTGGTTGGCCCAAGTGGTGTGGGTAAAACTGAAACTGCACTCGCGTTAGCAAACGAGTTATATGGTGGTGAGTCACATTTAATCACCATTAACATGTCTGAGTATCAAGAAGCACATACCGTGTCGTCTTTAAAAGGTGCCCCTCCGGGCTATGTCGGTTATGGCCAAGGCGGCGTACTGACAGAAGCAGTTCGCCGAAATCCATATAGTGTGGTTTTGCTCGATGAGATTGAAAAAGCACACAGCGATGTTCAAGAGCTATTCTACCAAGTATTCGATAAAGGTACTTTGGAAGATGGTGAAGGTCGTGTCATTGACTTTAAAAATACCACGATCTTATTGACTTCAAATGCAGGCTCAAGTGCCATTATGCAGGCTTGTTTAAATCAGCCAGTAGAAGAATGGCCGTCAGCAGAAGAACTTCTAGATGTATTAAAACCAGCTTTATATAAACAATTTAAGCCAGCATTTTTAGGTCGTATGCGTATCGTGCCGTATTTCCCATTGCACGATGATCTTCTCGTACGCATTATTCAGCATAAATTAGGCAAAATCACCGCGCGTATTGAAAAACAATATGGTACGCAAACACGCTATACCGATGATTTAGTCGAATTATTATTAAGTCGCTGTACTGAGGTCGATAGTGGTGCGCGTAATGTCGACAACATTTTAAATGCGACGGTCTTACCTGCTTTAGCCACTGAATTGTTGATGGCGATGAGTGAACAAAAGATTCCATCAGTCATTGAAATCGATGTCAAAGACGATGAAATTATTTATGTTTTAGATCCTAAAAGTAAACCTGCGAAAAAACGCAGCAGCAAAAAGACTAAAACCTTAGAAGCATAAGTTAGGAACGATGTAGAATATGAGTTTAGAGCTCGACGCTTTATTGCAACCGATTACGGATGATTTACCTTGCGGTAGTGATTTTTCATTTTCAAATGATTTTCATGCAATTAAAAAAGCTAAAACACAAGATGACCCGCTCTTGGATCAAGGCGACTGGATCGCAGAACCAAAACAGGCAGATTGGGGCTTTGTGCACCAAAAATCGTCAGATCTACTTCGCGAACATACAAAAGATATTCGCTTATATGGTTGGTTGCTTGAAGCGTGGACTCACATTCATGGTTTCGAAGGGATTGCCAAAGGGATTGAACTTACACAAAAAAGTTTGCAAGACTTTTGGCTACAACTTCATCCTGAAATTGAAGATGATGACCTTGATCAACGTCTAGGTTTATTACAAGGGATAATTAATCAAATCCCAACATTAATTAAATCAGTTTCAATCGTTCATGGCGCGGTAGCTTATTCCCTATCCGACTATGATCGACTACTTCATGTTCAAAACCAAAGACGTAAATCCAACCATGAAGATGATGATCAAGAAGAGTCTTTTAATGGTATGGAACAGTTTGAACATGCCTTGTTCAATACGTCAAAATCAATTCAATACCAGTATTACCAACAGTTTTTAGATATTTTAAACCATTGGGAAAACTTAAAAACGACTCTTGATGATTTGATGGGTTTAGATGCGCCAAGCTTTGCTGGCATTGACTCTCAAATCGAAATGATTCACTTGAGCTTAAAAAAAATCTATAAAGCAGATGCTTTTATCAATTCATCGAGTGCTGAACAGGTTCAATCAAATTCTCCAATTGAAAGCCAGACACTTTCCACTGTAACTTCCGTGCAGAATGATATGCAAATAATACAACAACAGCATACACAGCAGTTTAAACCTCAAGTGCAAAATCATCTTGAAAATCGTGAACAAGCCATGAAAGTCTTGCAAGATATTGCTGACTATTTTCAAGTGAATGAGCCGCATAGCCCTGTCAGTTATATGCTGCAAAAAACCATTAAATGGTCACAAATGCCTCTACATGAATGGTTAACTCATGTGATTAAGGATGAAAACCCTCTTGAAGCTGTACAAGAAATGTTAGGTGTTCAGCAACAAAGCAATGAATCGAATAGCGACTGGTAAAAACAATGTTTAAAGCAGAAAAAATTTTATGGGGTGAAGGATTATTTTTACGCCCACAACACTTTCAATTACAAGATGCTTATCATGAACAGCGTTTAAACCATACGGTTCGCGCAACGATACCGTTCGCTTATGGTATTCAAAGTTTAATTTTTGATGAATCGCAACTCAGTACCAACACATTAGCTTTGAATAAAGTCGAAATGATTTGGCAAGATGGTGAGATTTATCAAGCACCTGCACAAGATTTATTACCTGAGCCTGTACTACTTGATTCATTAAATTTACGCGGTGAAATGCAAATTTATTTAGCATTACCGATTGTTCAACCGAATAAACGAAACGTCAATTTTGAAGAAAATACCCAATCGAGTCGCTATCATTCACATTTGACTGAAACTCATGATTTGTTTACAGATGCGACGGCTGCTGAAATCACTTTATTACGCCGCCGTGCAGAGTTTAAAATCTTTGAATTAGGCCAAGAACCACAGCACAATCTTGATGGTTTTCTTTACATGCCTATAGGCCGAATTAAGCGCCAAAGTTCAGGTAATTTTGTTTTAGATTATCAATTTATCCCACCAATATTACATATTAGTTCGTGTGATTCACTGATTACCGGGCTTAAACGAACGCTCAATATTATCAAAGCTAAAATTAAAACCATTCAATCGAATAATCGTGAAAACGAACAAAAGTTAATTGAATTCCGTTCTGGTGATATCGTGTCATTTTGGTTGGTTAATGCGCTGAATACTGCACATGCGACCTTAAATCATTTATTGCAATATCCACTGATTCATCCTGAACGTTTGTATTTTGAATTATTGCGTCTGACAGGTTCTTTACTCACCTTCTCTACAGCTTATGAAGTAGATCAACTCCCACAGTATCAACATCATAATTTGCAAGAAAGTTTTGCTCAATTAGATGTGATTTTACGTGAGTTGCTCGATACGATTATTTCAAATCGATATATCAGTATTAACTTGAAAGAAACCCGTCAATCCTACTGGGTGGGCAGTCTTGAAAGTGACAAAATTACTCGCGATTCGCGCCTGTATTTAGCTGTTTCAAGTAGTGTGATGCCTACACATGACATTATTTCTTATGTACCACTGCGCTTTAAAGTCGGCAATACTGTCGATGTTGAACAGCGTGTCATGGCAGCATTACCTGCTGTTCCATTGCAACATATGATGCAAGTGCCAACAGCAATTCCAGTTCGTTCAGGTGTGAGTTATTTTGAAATTGAGCCAAATAATGATTTGTATCAGCGTATGCTTGATTCTGAATCGATCTGCGTTTACATACCAGCTGGCTTCCAAGATATCTCGATTGAACTTATTGCAGTGATGAATGGTTAAGGAGCAATCATGAATATTTCAAATAATGCCCCTTCACTTTTTGACGACGGTCAAATTGGATTAGGCTCTTCAAAACCAAGTGCTGAACCGAAAATCAACAGTTCAACCAATTTAGTTGATCTACTGCATGATGGTTTTTACATCGTATTCTTACTCAAAAATCAATATGTTCCATCCAGCCCTGAAAGTTTCAGGACAAAAATTATGGATCTATTAAACCGATTTGAAAGCCAAGCCCGTAAGCTTCAATTCAGCAATGAAGATATCACGGACGCAAAATATGCCTATTGCGCTTTATTAGATGAAACCATTGTCACCCAACAAGATGCACGTTTTTTTGATTTACAAAACAATTGGATGATGAATCCACTGCAATTAAGTCTTTTTGGTTCACAGCTAGCAGGTTATCGTTTTTTTGAAAATTTAGAGCAAATTCGTTCTAAGAATAAAGATCGTTTAGCAGCACTTGAAGTTTATCATTACTGCATGCTGCTTGGTTTTCACGGTAAATACCGACTTGAATCGATTGAAATGCTCAATTCACTCGTTGCACGTGTTGGCGATGAAATTGATTATATGAAAGGTAAAAAGGCGTTTTCGCCTTTCGCGGCACTGCCGGATCAAATTAAAAACATTATTCATCGTGAATTACCATTTTTTTGGATCATTATCTTTTGGGCATTGTTTGCTGTCTTAGCATTTGGTGGACTGAGATATATGCTATCCAGCCAAAATAATCAGGCGTTATCACAATATCAAAATGTCATAACTGCTCCATCGGAACAGGCTTATATCACCATTCATTTACCATAAGACTTAGACACCATGGCAAACGAAAAATCGAATAGCGTTAGAATTTTACAGTCGACTCAAAAGAATAATTTACCACCTTTAGCTCATGCTGCGATTGGCTTTCTTGTTGGTGCAGCGGTCATTATTGTTGTTGGCCTGGGATATTTTTATCTAAGTTCTGACGATCAGCCTGCAAATGCAGAAATGACAACTTCTGCCCCAACTGAAGATAAAGCTGAAACTGAGGCATCCGCTGCGCCCCGTCAAAGTGAAAATGAGCAAGCTTCAGCTGAAAAAGCACCGCAAACCGTTCATGCAACTGAAGAAAAAGATCCGGATAATGGTTTATATTCGAATGATTTAGCTACCGCTTTCAATCATGGAAATACAACAAAAGTGACTCAGCCTGTTCAAGCTGTAGCGAATAACCGTTCGCCTTTTGAAATTACCCAACCGCAGCGCCCTGTTGTAGCTGCTACAACAACCGTTAAACAACATATTCCAACCACATTAGCAAAACCTAAAGCTGCGCCAACAACAGCTAAGGTGACCAAGCCTACAGAGCCATCTACGAAAGCAGTAAAAGAAGATGAGCACTTCGAAGAGCCGATGGGCGGAACGCAAATTTCTGAAACCAAACGTCCGAAAGTGGTTGCTACAACAAACACTGCTAATGCGACTGTGAGCGCTACAGTTTCCCCATGATCATCTTTTTGGTTAGTTGTTTCTTTGTCTTAGCACTGGTGACAGTGCTTTGTTTTTCTTATGAACTCAGAATTAAAGTTCAGGATTTTTTCTTTCAAATCATTCCACAAAGTAAAAAAAGAATTCAGCACGCCAAAAATTTTGCTTATGAACTGAACTATGCAGCAGCACCACAACAGATTCAATCACACTGGCATTTACAACAATGGTGGATTTTATTTGCAGGCTTTTTACTGTTTGCCAGTATTTTATTATTTGCTTTTACTCGCCCGATAACTGCAAGTAAAGTAGAAGCAGATTATTTACGTAAAGTCGACCCACAAATTTACGCCATGCTCGATGGACAGGTTTTAGATGCGCCTCCTGAAGTTGAAGAATATCTTGTTCAAGAGGCAATCGCAGAAGAAGCAGCAATGATTGAGCAGCCATCTGTTATGGCATCAAGCTTTAACCCAGAAGTTCAAGATATCCATACGCACTCATACTCAACAGATGTGCCTTCAGCAGATCGTAAATGGCATAAAATGAACCCACGTTATAAACAACGTTTATTGATGGTGTTTAAAATTATGCGTGAACAGCATGGCTATGAAATGGTTTTGCTTGAAGGTTATCGAAGTCCACAGCGTCAAAATAATTTAGCTACCAATAAAAATACCACTCGTGCCCGTGGTTTCCAAAGTTATCATCAGTTTGGCTTAGCAGCCGATGTTGCATTTAAACGCAATGGCAAAGTGGTCATTACTGAACGAGACCCTTGGGCTATGCGTGGTTATCAACTTTATGGTCAAGCCGCTGAGTCTGTTGGTTTAACATGGGGCGGACGCTGGAAATCTATTCAAGATTATGGTCATACAGAATATCGTATGCCAGGCCTAAAAAAAACTGCAGAGATGGCGGCACTACTGACCTCTGAAGGTCAGCTTCAAGCCAATAACATTTCGATTGAGTAATTTCGATGTTGTGCCTTCAAAATATAATTGAAGGCACACCGTATTAATTTAAAAAATTTTGTATTTGCTCTATAACTTCAGTTGTTTTTTCTGCATGTAACCAATGGCCTGCACCTTCTATTTCTACAATTTTCGCATGTGGAAATTGTTGTTCTATCGCATTGATATGTTCTGCTTTTGAAATATAAGGTGACTGTCCACCTTTGAGGTACAATGCAGGCTGTTGCCAAATATTTCCGATATTTTCCCAACCAATAATTTGGTCATACTGTTTATACAACGCATCTACATTAAACAACCATTGTCCTTTACTAAACGATTTGAGTAGAAACTGTATCACCATATCTGAATGAATATACTCACGCATAATTTCAACCGCTTGTTGTCTAGATTGAATTTGCGCATTTTGTACAGCGATCAAAGCTTTAAATATTTCATCATGATGACGTTCTTGATATGCAAAGGGCGCGATATCCAATACAACAAGTTGCTCTACCCGCTCTGAAATTAAAGCCAATTGCATTGCGACCTTGCCACCCATGGAATGGCCAATCACTGAAAACTTATCGATGCCAATCGCATCTAATGTTTCGAGTACATCGTTTGCCATCTCACGATAATTCATTTCTGTACTTTGAGGTGATTTACCATGGTTTCGTAAATCAAGCTGAATGACAGAATATGAATTTTGAAAAGCTCTGGCAAGCATCCCTAAGTTACTGAGGCTTCCAAATAAACCGTGAATAAAGACAAGTGGGTGTGTTTCGCCTTCTAATTTTTGATGATATTCGTAATTTAGGATCATTTTTGAATACTTTGCTATGTTGATATTATGATGCCTAGTTGAATGAATGAAATCAAATGACAGTTAAAAAATTATTAGTCTTACTTAGGCTATTTGTAGGTAGCAAATATTTAAATTGCTTAGGCTATTTTATAAAATGAAATAGCCAACCGCATTCGACCTAAAGGTTCTTTGTCTTTAATTTGCAGATTTAAAGTAATTAAAAGGAATTTTTAAATAGCGGATACCATTCCCTTCTGGTTTTGGAAATTTACCTGTATCCATATTAATTTGTATGGCAGGTAAAATCAGTTTGGGCATAGCCAAATTTGCGTCACGCTGAGTTCGCATTGTGACAAAATCTTCTTTTTTCGTACCAACGTGGATATGAATATTCTGCTGTTTTTGCGCATGCACACTGCTTTCGCAGCAGTATTTTGACCGGTTTTCTGGTAAATAGTCATGACATAAAAACACGCGCATTTCAGGTGCTAACTGATAAATCTTTTGTACAGAGTCGGATAATACTGCCGCACTGCCCTTGGGAAAATCACAGCGTGCTGTGCCATAAACAGGCATAAATAAGGTATCACCGACAAAAACAGCATCATCACCAACCACATAGCTCAGACAAGCAGGTGTATGTCCAGGCGTTGGAATGTTATACGCATTTAGCTCACCGATTTTAAATACCTCATGATCTGCAAATAAATAATCAAAAGACTGATGTGAATTAAAATATTTCACATCAAAATTATAAATGGCGCTAAATTTTTACTGCACAATCTTAATCTTATAGATCATTGTAATTTTGCCACCAAAAAACTGTTTTAAATATTGAGATGAGGTTAATTGATATGCGTGCACATGCATTTCTAAAACCTATTATATACTTAGGCTATTTTATTGAAGTAGCCAACTGCCGCCAGACCCATAAAGTTCTCGCCAATAAAAGCGGTTAGAAATGGATGCATATTTATCAGCCATAAAACAATATATGTTTTTATAACATATTATTAAAAAAAAGATGCAAGCTCGCCAGTCTAAATATTCATTCTGACATGCCTTTCCTGATTGAAAATTTTACGTTTCAAGAGTGTTTAATTTATTTAGAATTAATTAATAAACTTGAAAAATCACGAAATATATCCTCGGGGATTTTTCAATAAAGGCTGTTTATTATGAAGTTAATTGAAATAATAGATAATTTATAGATCAATACTGATATCGCTGAGTGCATCGCTCACCCACGTTAAAGCATCTGAACCCAATTCTATAATATTCGAACCAATTTCGGCTAAGTCAGTCAAATCTAGAGAAGATAAAGGATCAGATGATGTACTATTTTTTTGCTGTTCTTGTTCAGCTTGCTGCTCAATGGCTTGATCAAGATGAGTTTGATCTAATGGAGATGAACTTGAATGTTGTTGTAATTCATAGTCGTTATTTTGCATAGGTTTATCCTGTTATGTTGTTTTATATGACGTTCAGTTGATATTAATTTGGCTCAAACTCTTTAAGCACCTTATCTACAAACCACCACGGTAAACGCTGAATACCTGAATTCATCTTTAAAATTTCAGCTTGTTCAATTTCCGCAATGAAAGAAGCATGCTGTCCATCGGCAGAGTTATCAAATAAATAACTTCGATCCGTTGCTTCTACCGCCTGCATTAACAGATCCATACTTCGATAATAACGTTCGCGAATTTTTTGTTCTGGCACACCATGTCCACCCGTTTTCACGCGGTACTGAACACGTGAAATATTGATCACAGGATCAATAGTGGAAACATAATATAGATAGGTTTTAAAGCCTTTTCTTTTTGCTTCGCGTAGAAATTCTACCTTGGAAATATGGGACATCACCGTTTCAAAGGTAAAACTAATTTTTAGTTCTAAAAACTGCAAACGGATGTAATCAATAATTCTTGCACAAAGATATGAGTCAATCTGATCTGGATGAAACTCAATTTTCCACGGATCTAATATCTGAGGTTTACGTGCTAATAGCGGAATAAATTCTCCATCAGCGGGACGCTTTTTCGTATATAGAAAGTCAATTAGTGCTTCGGATTTTAAAGCGGGATGGTAATCCAACAAATTGAGCCGGTGTGAATGTTTCAGTTGAGCTTCGAGTTCATCCGCATTTAAATATGCCCCAATATGATGGGGCAATAAATATTCTTTAACTGTGCTTTTACCTGAACCATTTGGACCCGCGAACATTCTAATGCGAGGTTGTGGAGGCATGTATTAAACAATTTCCTCTATTTTCTTTTTTCGTTTTAAAATTTTTGGTAGATCATCCACTTGTACAAAGTCGGCTGAAACATCTTTTAATTGTACTTCTTGACCATTTTGCAGACGTTGAACCAGTTGTAAACCTTTTACATAAACCACAGTGGATGACGCACTTGCTTGTTCAAAAGCATGGCGAAATGCATGTATAGCAAGGCTCGGGATCATATCGTCCTCATATTTGCTTGCTTTCAATACTGAAGTATAAGCTGTCATGTAAACAACTCCTCAAACATCAAAAATAATGTGTTCAATTATCTTATCATACTCGCAATATTTGTCTATTTTTCCATCAGCAATCCTGAGATGAAATTGATAAAAATTCAAAGTGCTTAAATCATTTGATTGTATTGCTCGAAAAGAATGTAGTATATAAGTCAACGTGTGTGGATAGTAAATCAAGAATTATGTAAAAGTTACCTACATTGGATTTATCACCCAATTAAGCATTTAATTTTTCACAAAAAAATAGCCACTTATTCAGTGGCCAAAAGAGAACGACATCAACTAGTTGATGTATTAGTACTGACCTATGCAACAGGACCAGGGATGTTTGTTGCATATAAATCGTTCTAACCTGATCATAATAATGTGATGGACTTATCATTTTAAGCATATTTCATATCATTTTAAGCATATTTCATATCATTTTAAGCATATTTCATATCATTTTCTGACAATCTAAATTTTCAACTTCTACGATTATTAGAAACTGCACCTATAGTGAATAATGCTGTAATAATTTTGAAATATTAGACGACTTCGAATTATGAAAATAGAACAAAATGAAAGAAAGCGAGACTAGAGTTTTAAAAATAGAAGAAACAATTTATTTCTCAATTTATTTTGTAGGACTCGAACAAAATGCACTTTCGTTTAAGCCAGATGACTGCATACTCTGTTGCTGTTGTAGTAAATAATGTTGTGAAGCCACTTGCATTAGATTGGCCATTTCAAGAGCTGAGTTTTGCTGAGATATTTCTAAAATCTGTCGATATGCATTCAATCTTAAACAAAATGCTTGAGTTAGCTGCTGACCCGTTGCTGTAGATGCAGGATCATCCAAAATGGCTTTGGTTGAATTAATTTGCTCAGTATATGCTTGTATCTGAGCATTATATTCAGCTTGAGTCAGTTGTGGCGTAACCGTTTCATTCACATTTGCATGTATTACAGAAGCAGTAAACACAGAGAAAATAAAGACATAAAGTTTATACATCAATGGAGAATGCATAAATTAGGCCTCATCACCTTCTTTCCAGACATCTTCATAATCATCAGCATCGATCATAAAACGATAGCCTACATCCAAAGCTAAATACGGTAGTACTTCAGGCACGACATCTTGCAGTTTACGCACAGTCATTGTTTCAAAGTTATCTGCGCCTTCAAGCTCACCACCATAAATATACCAACTGACATTTTCATCACCTTCTGCAGGCTTACGAATACCAACAATTGGATCTTTATTTAAGGTATGAACAGCCACAGCAATTACATCATCGCCCTGCACTTCTACATATACAGAACCCACTTCTTCACATAAAAGTTTTTGTTCTGCAATCAGTTCTGCCAAAGGTGATGAATTTTGCGTATGTTTTGCCATGTTTGTTCTCAGGCCATATAGGTTTCGGGCATTCTACCGTGAATTACACTTATATAGATAAATTTTTTCCGTGGGAATGCATTCGAGCCTTGTTTTATCAATTCATTTATAGAAAAAGACTCAATGCGGTAGATTCCATGTAAAGGTATAAACAGGAATAAAGGAAACTTAATTTAAGACATATACCGCTCAAACACAGAAATAGACGAAAAAAAATAAAATCAACATTCAAACAGCAAGCTTCTTTACCACCACAGATTTAACTTTTGCCAATGCCTGTGCAAATTTGGACAAATACCCGATTTTCCAAACTTACATGATTTATGAAAGAAATCGTCAATGCCTTGCACGTTTCATAGATTCAAAACACTGACTAGAAAATACACAGGATGGTTAATACGCTTATATATAGGTCTATAAAGTATGACTTAGCTAGGCAATAAATGTTCATCATATCTAAAGCTGCCTACTTATAAGGAAATGCTCCCGCAGAATATTTAATTCGCTAAGGCAAACAAAATATCTAGCTTGAGCCCTATCATTTATGAAAACCTTTTATTGACCTAGAAATATGCTTTATAAACCATAAAAAAATTAACTATCTTTTAGTTTTTATATACTTAGCATACAAACCTGATTTATTATTTCAAATAACTCGATTGAAAACTGAGAACAATTTAGATTCCTTTACACTCGAAATAAGTTAAACCTTAGAATTTTTTAAGTCGCTGTATAAATACCATCTTTACGGCTATGCATGCTTAGGCTGTTCAACTAACGATCTATAAGGTGGATACACAAATCAGCACACCTTTTAGATCATTCGCACTGGTTATTGCTAAACGTACGCACCACGATAAAGCAAGTTTACACAAAAAATATCAAAAGTTTTAGCCAATTGGGTTTAAAATGATGTCCTACAATATAATGATAAAAATGTAATCTTTTAACATTGCCAATTATCTGCAAAGTTCGCATTATATAGCCCATTCTCGGCACATGCTTTTCACGTCAATTCAAAGAAATTATAAAAAAAATGTGGAATTTTATGCCATAATGAGCAAACTTTGCAGGTATCTTGCAAAGTAAATTTGCAACTTTTTATTGGAGCAGGCTGAATGAGCTCGACCATTTTGGTCATTCATGGACCGAATCTCAACTTACTGGGAAAACGTGAACCCGAAGTTTATGGCTATCTGACACTTGAAGATATCAACCAAAAACTGATTTCACAGGCTCAAAACGCTTCCATTTCTCTCGACACTTTCCAAAGTAATTGGGAAGGCGCTGTCGTCGACCGAATTCATCAAGCGCAACAAGAAGGCGTTCAATTCATCATTATTAACCCAGCAGCCCTAACACATACTTCGGTTGCTGTGCGTGATGCCCTTCTTGGTGTAGCCATTCCGTTTATCGAAGTACATCTATCAAATGTCCACGCTCGCGAAGCATTTAGACATCACTCCTATCTATCTGATAAAGCCGTTGGCGTTATTTGTGGTTTAGGTGCAAAAGGCTATGCCGCAGCACTAGACTTCGCCATCGAAAAAATTCAACCAACTTCTCAATCTTAATTAGGAATACTGTTCATGGATATCCGTAAAATCAAGAAACTCATCGATTTGATGATTGAATCTGACTTACAGGCGATTGAAGTTAAAGAAGGCGATCAATCGATTGCTCTAACTCGTCGCAATCCAGTAGTTGCTGCCGCTGCGCCTGCTATGGCTGCACCTGCCGCTGCGCCTGCTGCACCTCGTTCACCACGTGGTGCTGTTGAGCCGTCTCCTATGGTTGGTGTGTTCTATGCTGCGCCAAATCCAGGTGAAGCACCATTTGTGAAAGTTGGTCAAACTGTATCTGCTGGTGAAACACTCGGTATCATCGAAGCAATGAAAATCATGAACCCAATTGAAGCAACTCAAAGCGGTGTGATTGAAGAAATTTTGGTTAAAAATGGCGAAGTGATCCAATTCGGTCAACCATTATTCCGCTATCGCGCTTAAGACCACGGGGAATCACAATGTTGCAAAAAGTTTTAATTGCAAACCGTGGTGAGATTGCGCTCCGCATCACCCGCGCTTGCAAAACTTTAGGAATTAAAACCGTAGGGATTTATTCCGATGCCGACAAAGACCTAATGCACTTACGCTTCTGTGACGAAGCAGTGTGTATTGGACCAGGTGCCAGCAGCGAAAGTTATCTTAATATCCCTGCCATTATTACAGCGGCTGAAATCACCGGTGCAGATGCCATCCATCCAGGTTATGGTTTCTTATCTGAAAACGCTGAGTTTGCTGAAATTGTAGAAAACTCAGGTTTTATCTTTATCGGCCCGCGTCCTGAACACATTCGCTTAATGGGGAACAAAGTTTCTGCCATTATTGCGATGAAAAAAGCCGGCGTACCGACTGTTCCGGGTTGTGACCATGCTGTAACGATTCACAATGCATTGGCAGAAGCCAAAGAAATTGGCTTTCCATTGATTGTAAAAGCTGCCTCAGGTGGTGGTGGTCGTGGTATGCGTATCGTTGAACGTGTAGACACGCTACTCGAATCTGTACAAGCTGCTCAACGTGATGCGGAAATGTGGTTTGGTGACGACACCGTTTATATGGAACGTTTCCTTCAAAAGCCACGCCATGTCGAAGTGCAAGTTCTTGCAGATGGTAATGGCCATGCGATTCACCTTTATGATCGTGACTGTTCATTGCAACGTCGCCATCAAAAAGTGCTTGAAGAAGCGCCTGCACCGGGTTTACCTGAAGAAGCACGTGCGCATATTCTTGAAGCATGTGTAAATGCTTGTAAATTGATGCAATACCGTGGTGCGGGTACATTCGAGTTCTTATTTGAAGAAGGTGAATTCTTCTTTATTGAAATGAATACTCGTGTGCAAGTAGAACATCCTGTTACTGAGCAAGTAACTGGTGTAGATATTATCGAGCAACAATTACGCATTGCTGCCGGTTTAGGTTTGGATCTTCAACAAGAAGATATTCAACTTAAAGGTCATGCGATTGAATGTCGTATTAATGCGGAAGATCCATCTACATTTATGCCTTCACCGGGCAAAATCGATCATTTCTATGCACCGGGTGGCGCAGGTATCCGACTAGATTCTCATATCTATCAAGGATATAGCATCCCACCATACTATGATTCAATGATTGCAAAACTCATTGCGCATGGTAAAGATCGTGAAACCTCTATTGCGCGTATGAAACAAGCTCTCGAAGAGATTATCTTAACTGGCGTGAAAACCAATATTCCGCTACATAAAGATTTGATTCTTCAAGATAAAAATTTCTGCGAACAAGCAATGGATATTCACTATCTTGAAAAGCATCTATTAAAGAAAGTCGAAGGACATGAAGATAAATAAATCTTCAGCGTCAAAAAAACACTCAAATGAGTGGTTTTTTATTTTCATAAGAAAGATCTATAGTCATGCTTAAGGCAAAACTCGACGCAATGTCGCAAAACACTGCTGAGCCTGATCATTGGCACAGAAATTTATAACCGATGGACTTTTCCACTTTACAAAGTACTGTGAAATTTCGCCGGTTTGATCTTGAATATTGCCCGAACAATCCATCTGATTATTGTCATATTTCACTTGCAAAATCAGTGCTGGAATTTGCACATTCGGATCTTGCGCAGGTTGATAGTCATATACCCCAGATGACCACTCTTCACCGCTTTTGATCACAACATCATTATTACTCTTAAAATTATAATATTCGACGCACTTTTTATTGGTCGGAATTTCCATGCCCCATAAGCCAACCAATTCAGAACGTGTTGTCACCCTAAAGCTATTCACCGCTTCAACTTGATTTTTAGCCTCTGAATTTTGAGTTGTATTCTTATTATCTGCCGCCATCACCAACGATGAACTCAACATGAGTAAAACTGTAAGATATGCTATTTTCATACATTTAATCAGTCATATAAATCATGCTCTTAAAGTAACACATTTTTTTACAAATCCGCGGTTTATCACATTTTCATAACAATCATTTTTCATCTTTATCCAGAAAATCAATCTCCATTAACGAAACTACAAATTAGCTAAATGCCAAACAAATCACACTATTTACAATAAAATAATATAAAATCTTTTTTATCGTTTAATATACGAAAAAAACGAATTCTCCCATATTTAACCTAGGCTTACATAAGCTAATGAAACTGCATTCGAATAGTCTTGCTCCGCTTAATACACGCCACAGCATGGCTTTTGTCATAGTCGCTGCAGTTATTTTTTGCTGCTGCTTAGTCGGTATTTTCAGCCGCCCATTAAGCTATTTAGCGATTTTTTGGCCTGCCAATGCAGTATTGTTAGCATTATTCTTAAGGTTTCCCAAACTCAGTAATCTGGGAGGATGGTTAGGTGCATTTACCGGTTATATGCTCGCAGATTTAGTGACGGGTAATTATTTCCAACTCACCCTATTTCTTACTTTTTCAAATTTAACCAACAGCATGGTATCGCTATTTTTTATGCGATATTTTCAGGTGAACTATCAAAACTATAATAAAGGTTTCACCTTTCTTACCATGATTGTCATCATCGCCTGCGGCGGATGCCTTGCGGGTGCTCTTTTTGCCATTTTCACCGTGCCTTATATCCCCAATACGTTTATGTCAACCGATCGATTATCGATTGATTTTGGTATGTGGTGGATTACTGAAATATTAAATGCGCTGATTATATTACCGCTTATTCTGTCTTTTCCTAAACTGGCCGATCTTAAACTTTATTTCAAAGATCGACGTCATCAAAGCTTTCAGATCAATAAAATATTTCCGGCAATTGCAGTTGTCTTCTGTGTATTTTTAACAGCTGTTTCTGCAGGTCCAGGGGCAATTCTCTACCCTTTGGCGGCTTTGATTTGGGCAGCGTTAACCTATCGCTTATTTACCCTATCCCTAATTAATGCAGTGGTAATTTTAGCGACCTATTACAATTTAAATGCGTTCTACTTACACGATTCTTCATTAGCCTATTTATCGACAGCAATTTCAGTTCGTATAGGCCTAGCCATGCTGATTCTCTCGCCGTTGATTCTTTGTATTATTAGCCGAAATCGACACGAACTTTATAAAGAGGTTTTATACCTTGCAAATCATGATAGTTTGACTCATGCGATGAATCGTCGATATTTTTTCGAGCAAGGTGAACTTTACCTACAAAATCAAATTCAGCTTAACTTTTCCATTATCATGATGGATATTGATCATTTTAAAAAATTAAATGATCAATATGGGCATTATGTCGGTGACCAAGTTTTACAAGAATTTTCGAGCGTTGTGCGTAAGAATTTACGTGAAACAGATTTATTTGCACGTATTGGTGGTGAAGAGTTTAGTGTATTACTCACGAACATTGCAGCAGCTGAAGCTCAAGGTATTGCTGAACGCATCCGAAAAGTCGTTGAAACTACACCTATCATCATTGATGAACAAAATACGATTTATATTACGGTGAGTATTGGTCTGATTCATCAGTCTTTGCCCAATGCTCCAAGTTTGCAAAGTATGATTAATCAAGCCGATCAGGCATTATATCAAGCTAAAGAACTCGGCCGTAATCAAGTGATTTTAGTCCATTGAGACTTTTCAATATACTGAATGTTTCAAGCTGGCTTTTGGATCGTTTTAGGCAAGCTCACGACCAAAAACATGGCAGGTATAACCGCCAGTCCTGCAATCATAAAAATAACGGGTCCCGAAAGCATGTCCCAATATCGACCTGCTAAAATACTGCCACTCGCAACACCTAAGCCCCACATGGTACTGTATAGCGCTTGACCACGCCCTTGTTGACTTGCGGTAAAATTTTGAAAAATGATTCGCATAGCGATTAAGTGGAATAATCCAAAACTAAAGGCATGAATCGTTTGCGCAGCAAATTGAGTGATAAACACCGTCGGATATAAGCCTACAATCAACCATCGCATCCCTGTTAGCCCCAAACAAATGAGCACTAAGTTACGCCAAGAATATCGATTAAAAAAGACATTGGCATAGGCAAACATAATGATTTCCGCAATGACTCCGACAGACCATAAAAAACCGATTTGGCTCGTCGAAAAATCAGCCTGCATAAGGTAATTGCTATAAAAACTATAAAACGGTGCATGCGAAAAGAGCAGAAAAAATTCAATGATAAAAAAACTCGCTACAACTGGTCGTTTTAAGATAGGCCAAAGTGGTTCAAGTTTTTTCTGTGAAGATGGTGCAGTAGCGGGCTCTTTAATCGTAAATGACCAAATAAATGCGAGAAATGCAATGCATAACAACATGATAGGCAGCATTGAAACAGGTATTATTTCTAGCAAAGCCCCAATTCCAAATACCCCAACAATGAAGCCAACTGATCCCCATTTTCTGACTTTTCCATAAAGTTCTGCACGCCGCTCAGCTAACCAAAATAAAGTTACTCCTTCAAACTGAGCCAATATAGCATTTTGAAAGAAACTAAAAACCAGCATGAGTAATGCAACAGATTGAAAACTGTTGGGAATTATAAAAATCAGAAACCAAATACAGGCTTCCATCCATGTTGCGATTCGAACTAAAAGCATGCGCTTGCCGGATTTATCTGCAATCCAACCCCAAATAAACGGTGCAAAAAAACGTGTGACAATTGCAATCGAAGATAAAATACCTATTTCTTGATAATTAAACCCTTGATCCTCTAGATACAAACTCCAATACGGCATGAATGTACCCACTATTGAATAATAGAAAAAGTAGAATCCACCGAGTTTGGAATGGATTGGAATGTTAAGCATCAAGCTGTATTCCTTGTATTTACAACAGGTTATAAACTTTTCAGAGTTGTATACTTTTGCATCTAAAAGGCTTGGTTAGGATATGGCGAGTATACAAATTTATTTTAATTAAATTATTTCAAAATTTGTATACTTTTACAAAAAAACTAAGCATTATTTTATTTTTTTATTAATAAACATGTATTTATTTTTATCTTTAGAATTATCACATATTAGTAAAAAACCGCCCGAAGACGGTTGTTATTAACGATAAAAGTTATAAAACTTTTTGAGCATTCATTTTATTGACGAGCTAGAGATGGAAATAAACACTCAACAATACGTTGGGTACTCCATAAACCAATTTCTTGATGATGCATATGAGGTGCTAAATACTTTAGAAGTTTGTTGATCTTGTATCCTGTATTCGTACTTCCATCAAATTGTTTCTTAAGCTCAGCCATTTCATGGTTCGCTAAATAACTAAATGAATTGGTCTCTAGGAAGTTTTTTACAAACTCATTATTTACTTGATTTTGTTTGGAATCTACTGATTTACCTGCAATCCAGTCATAAATAAAAGTTTTTTCAACAGCATTAAACACTCCAAACATTTTACCGTCTTCGTCGTGAATCATCTGCCAAAACCTACTCTCTTCAGGTGGTCGATTCAATTTTATCCAGCCCATACGGACAAGTTCAAAAATAAACTCTTCAACACTATCATCTTCAGACAGCCATTCATTCGTTGTTTTATTATTAAACATGCACTTATTGCTATGCATGTGTTTACCAACGATCGCCTTTTTCTTAAATATTTCTAGCACCATCTTTTCAGTGCTTAAATTTTTAATTATCTGAACTGAACTCATTCCTTTGTTATTTAGGAGAAAGCCGATTTTGAGTTTACGAATGAACTCTTCTTTAGATCTGTACCTTGTAGAAAGTTTTTTAATAGCATTGGTTGCAAGCTGCGCATGCCCATTATCAAAATTATCTATCGTGATATGAACATTAAAATAGTGTGCATCAATTCCAAGTTCTTTTAACTCGTAATTGCTTATTAGCAAATGTAAAGGAAGTTGTTCATAGCCTAAATTAAAACCTGCTATCTCTGGTATAAACTCTGAAGGTGCATATGCAAGCGCAAGCTGTATTGCTGCCTGATGGTAATAGGCATCAGATAAGTTTAAAGATAGTTGATTCAAACCATGTGCCAGTAGTAGGTTGTCGTACATTCTCACGTGATTGGCTTTTTCTGAACCGAGACCAAGTTCCTCTAAATATATCTGAATAAAATCTCTAAATACTGGATCATTCCAATACTGAGTAAAGCTATATAGCCATGAACCATCCACTTTTTTTGTGGGTGCAACCTTGTATAAAAACTCATAAGCTTTACTAACTGATGAAAAATACTCTCTTCCTCCACCTTGCTTTCTTCTATCTAGGTATTCTTTATAATATTCACACTGTGTACGGTTATTATGATGAATCCAATCGACAAGATGGTCTATCTCATTTGGCATCTCATCAATGTGCTCGAGAGTTAGAATTTCATTTTCTAAAACCTTAAATGCCTTTAATTCTTTGGCTGAATTAGGTATTGAAGCATCTAAGAAGAACTCAACAATTTCGAAATATTTCTGATGATCTTTGGTTATTAAATTTAAGATTCTTTCTTTTACTGCTGTAGGCATTATAATTCTCACGCGGTAAATGATTCTTCTTAACCATAGTTCAGAAAATAAGTAGTATTTGTTAATTTTTTTTAATAAAATTTAACGCAATGTAATATTTTAAAAATTTTAATATATAAAACACACCTTTAGCATAATTTTTAACAAGTTTTTAAAAAGTAACATTTTTTTGATGTGACTTAATTCACATATTCATATTTAAATATCAATTATGATTTTTTTATAAAATATTCATAGGATAATTTATATGAAATCAATTTTTGACTTTATTTCTAAAAAATCCCTATCGATAACGCTATTTGAAAGTGCGAGTGCAGGTTATTTAGCATATAGAATTTCACAAGATAAAAACTCTGGAATACTTCTGGATGGTTCTATTGTTAGTTATGACTTACTATTCAAGAAGCGCATTTTGAATATAAAACAATCACTTATAGATAAATATACTGCTGAATCCCCAGAAGTAACCACTCAAATGATTATAAATGGAAAAAAATTATTTAAATCAGATATTTATATTTCTTGCACTGGACTTTTAAAGCGCGGAGGATCCGAAAACAAAAAGAAACCTGTAGGTACTTTTTTCTATTGCATTTATTTTAAGAAAAAATTTTATAATTTCAAAATTTTAACTAAAGGTAAGCCTATCAAAAAATTAAAAATACTATATAAAGCTCTATGCAAGTCACTCACTAAAATATTAAAAAATTATTATTGTTAGTTTAATGTAATTAAAAAATGACTATTTATGTATATAAAACAGTCCCTAAATTTTTACTTTTAAACAAATTGAAACTTAATAAAGATTATGTAACATCTTTAATAATCATATTAGCAATATTCATGTTAATAATAAATGGTCTACTGTAATTGAGTAGATTATCTAATTAATCTTTAAAGGAACAGTATTATGTCTAATTATAACCAAGATCAAAATAATGATACTCGCTTACAGCACCAACGTGGCGATACTCAAAAACCTCAAAACCAACAAAATCAGCAGTCTGATCAACAACGTCAGCAGAATGATCAGCAACAACAGCAGCAACCCCAACATCAACAAAATCAACAATCTGATCAGCAGTGCCAGCAGAATGGACAGCAACAACAGCAGCAACCTCAACATCAACAAAATCAGCAGCGCCAGCAGAATGGTCAGCAACAACAGCAGCAACCCCAACATCAACAAAATCAGCAGTCTGATCAGCAGCGCCAGCAGAATGGTCAGCAACAGCAGCAGCAACCCCAACATCAACAAAACCAACAGTCTGATCAACAGCGTCAGCAGAATGATCTGCAAGACCAATAGTCAAAGTAACAACATTAATTTTTATTTGCAGAAGTAGCTCAGGGATCGCTACTTTTGCAATTTATTAAATAATTTATCGGAGTTATTACTATGAACGACCATCAAAATGAACATCCAATACATCATGACTGGCGCACGGATTACTCCAATAGACCGTACTATGGGGATCTGCAACGCGAAGTGCCAGATATAGATTATGACCGTGATCTAAGGTCAGCTTATGAGCTTGGTGAGCGCGAACGTCATTTGTACGGTGAAAATGCGCGTTTCGAAGATTCTGAGCCGGATTTACAAACCAAATGGGAAGAGTTTAAAGCAGATTCTCGCTTGAAATGGGAACATGCTAAGCATGCGATTAAGGATGCTTGGGATAAAATTTAACCCTGTATGTATGTAAAACTAGAATTAATAAATTGTATCAAATATGGACTTCATAAAAATAATTCTGCATGACACCTCTTTTAACTTTGCATTGGAAATTATTTTCCGATGCATCATTATGTTTATCTTAATTATTATTTTTTTAAGATTTTCAGGGAAAAGAGGTGTCAGGCAACTTTCAGTATTTGAGTTAGCTATTATTTTAAGTTTGGGATCTGCAGCAGGCGATCCCATGTTTAATGATGATATCCCCATCATTCAAGCACTCATAGTATTTGCAGTCATTATTCTTCTCTATAGATTAACTACATACCTCATCATGAAATCAGATTCATTTGAAACCATGTTAGAAGGTAGGCCAATGTATATCGTCAAAGATGGCTTATTGATTGTTGAAGATATCAAACAGGAAAAGTATTCATATGACGAATTTTTTGCTGAGTTAAGGCAAAACAAAATAGAACACTTAGGGCAAGTCAAATCAGCCTTACTTGAAACAGATGGGTGTCTAAGTGTAATCCCTTATGCCAAGGATAATATTAAATGGGGACTACCAATTTTTCCTGATCACTACCAAAAAGCACAGCGTTTTGATTCCAAAAAATACTATTCGTGCATGCTGTGTGGTCAAACACAATTTATTAGTTCTCTAAATGCTCAATGCCCCCGCTGCAAATGTGAACGCTGGGCTGAATCTGCTTTTTATTGTGAAAGCAACTCTATTCAACCCTCAGATTGAACACAAAATAGACAATTTTTTACTTTAAATTTGCCGAGCATCTTTATTGTCTATATTAGCTTTATGCAATAGCAAAACCTTATCTAGCACATGTACTAAATAACATCATACAAAGGGATGTAGCTCATGAAAAAATCAAATAACCCTAAAATTGATCAGTTTGAAAAAGAGGCATATGTAGACCCTAAAGGTAAAACACTGACTTCATCTTTGGGTGTACCTGTAGCTGACAATCAAAATAGTTTAAAAATAAATCAGACTGGTCCTACTCTATTAGAAGATTTTCTCTTACGAGATAAGTTAATTCACTTTGACCGTGAACGTATCCCTGAGCGTGTTGTGCATGCTCGTGGTGTTGGAGCGCATGGTTATTTTGAAGCTTATGAAGGCAACGAAAAATGGACTAAGGCTAAATTTTTGACTAATACTCAAAATCCAACACCAATCTTTGTCAGAATTTCTACAGTACAAGGCGGACGCGGCTCAGCTGATGTAGTCCGTGATGTACGCGGGTTTTCCATTAAGTTTTATACCGAAGATGGAAACTACGATTTAGTCGGTAATAACATTCCTGTATTTTTTATTCAGGACGCAATCAAGTTCCCTGACTTTGTCCACGCTGTAAAGCCTGAAGATCCGAATGAAGTTCCAACAGGTCAATCTGCGCATGATACGTTTTGGGATTTTATTTCTTTAAATACCGAAGCTTCTCATATGACTACTTGGGTGATGTCAGATCGTGCTATTCCTAGAAATTTACGATCGATTCAAGGTTTTGGTGTACATACCTTCAGATTAATTAACAAAGATAATCAGGCGCATTTGGTTAAATTCCACTGGACACCGAAACAAGGTGTTGCCCAAGTCGTTTGGGATGAGGCCTTAAAGCTTAATGGTAAAGATCCCGACTTCCATCGTCGCGACCTTTGGGATGCCATTGAACGTGGCAATTATCCTGAGTGGGAATTAGGGGTACAGATCTTTACCGAAGAAGAAGCGGCTCAATGGGACTTTGATGTTTTAGATGCTACAAAGCTGGTACCTGAAGAGCTTGTACCTATTACCCCACTAGGTAAATTTACTCTAAATCGAAATACAGATGATTTCTTTGCAGAAACAGAGCAAGTTGCTTTCAGTCCAGCCAATATTGTTTCAGGAATTGATTTTAGTAATGATCCTTTATTACAAGGTCGTTTGTTCAGCTATACAGATACGCATCTGCACCGCTTAGGAACAGCAAACTTTAATCAAATTCCAATTAATAAACCGGTCTGCCCTTTCCATACAAATCGACGTGGCGGCTATGCAAACCATGAAGTCTATAAAGGTAAAGCGAATTATGAGCCTAACTCTGTAGATGAAAATTGGCCTAGAGAATCTAATAATGATCCGCATGCATTTCGAACCCATCCTGAACAAATCCAAGGCAGCAAGTTAAGAATTAGACCAGAAAGCTTCGCAGATCATTTCTCGCAAGCGACCATGCATTACCAAAGTCTTGCTAAGCACGAACAGCAACATATAAAGGATGCCTATGCATTTGAACTTTCAAAAGTGAAAGCTGTTGAAATTA
>NZ_LQXP01000028.1:0-45618 GCF_003268405.1 Acinetobacter sp. CFCC 11171
TTCAAAAAGCCCTCATCGAAAGATGGGGGCTTTTTTATTGCAGATTGAAAAACATTTGAATCAATTTATAGCCCTTTTTTAATCTTTGTATAGCTCTATGATATTGAGCATCTATTGGAGTTCAAGCTGATTGATCACCATTAATAAAAAGTATTAAAAAAAACCGCTAAGCCCCTGTCTTAGATATATTATTTTTAAAGTTGAATATCTACAAAGTTGCTAAAACCAAATTTACATCATCAATCCTCTTGTTGTTTTTCCTACATCTATTGTTTTAAATCAAACACTTATTTTATCTAATTTGCATAATTTTTATGCAGATTAAATGCTAAAAAGACATTTTGCTAAGTTAAGAATAATCCATCATTTAAAAAATCCCGGATTTACGAGTAGCGTTTTGATATCTATTAAAGGTGTCATTATGTCTCATTTAATCTCTGAAAATATTCATCTTATTGAAAATGACTTAGAAGCAATCCATGCAGCGTATTACGTTGCAGATTTTGCTTTGGAAGGTCGAAATGAACGTGATCAGAACCGCCTGCTGCCTTTTGCAGAAATCGACTTATTCAGTCAAAAAGGTTTAGGCGGCATTCGTATACCCAAGAAATTTGGCGGTGCCTACGTATCGAACAAGACACTGGCGCAGGTTTTTCGCATTATCAACAAAGCAGATTCTAGCGTGGGCCAAATTCCACAAAACCAAATTGCCTTGCTGTATATGATTGACCTCATGGGAACGGATGAGCAAAAAACCTTTATTTTTAATGAAATTTTACAGGGAAAACGTTTAGCCAATGGTGGCCCAGAGCGCAATACCAAAGATACCAAAACCTTAAATACAACGCTGCGCATTGAAAATGGAAAGTATGTTGTTAATGGTGAAAAGTTCTATTCGACCGGCAGTAGTTTTGCAGATTGGTTGGCGATTAAAGCCGTTCACCCTGAAGGTCATGTTGTCCTGACCATCATTGATCGACATGCTACAGGCGTAGAAGTGATTGATAACTGGAATGGTTTTGGTCAGCGCACAACATCAAGTGGCACCGTCAAACTAAACCATGTGGCAGTAGACCCCCTATTAATTTTTGATGAACGTAAGCTTTCTGCAGGGCCAACGTATCGAGGTGCCTTTTCACAATTGATGCAAGTCGCGATCGATGTCGGGATTGCGGAAGCTGCCTTTGCAGACACCCTTTCTGCGGTACAAAAAGCCCGTCCGATTGTGGATGCACAAGTTGAGAAAGCCAGTTTTGAGCCCTACACCCTACAAGAGGTGGGTAAATCTGCAGTTTTATTGGATGCTGCGATTTTACTTTTAGATGAAGCCGCAGATTACCTCGATGAATTAGATCAGCTTGATCAGGTGAGTGAACAACAAGCCGCTCTAGCTTCGATTCGTGTCGCTGAAGCTAAAATCTATGCCAATGATGCAGCTTTACAGATCTCTGAAAAACTCCTTGAATTAGGCGGCAGCCGTGCAAGTTTGAGTGTCCATAACCTTGATCAACACTGGCGCAATGCCCGAGTACACACCTTACATGATCCTGTGCGCTGGAAGCTGCATACCTTAGGCGACTATTACTTAAATCATAAATTACCTGCACGCCATGCGTGGATTTAAGGAGAATTCTGATGACCTCATTTCCAAATATTAATTCGCTACAGGCCATATCAACAACACCTGCGCATATTATTCAGTCCGATGCAGAAGCACTTGAAATTGCAAAACAATTAGCCGAACAATTTAGAAAAAATGCGGTGCAACGTGATGCCGAACGCATACTGCCGTTTGATGAAATCGAGGCCTATAGTCAATCTGGTCTCTGGGCAATCACGGTTCCCAAGGCATTTGGCGGTGCCGAAGTTTCAAGTTATACCGTGGCGCAAGTGATTGCGCTTATGAGTGGTGTAGATGGCTCAATTGGGCAAATTCCACAAAACCATTTTTATGCATTGGAAGTATTACGAAACACCGGCACAACTGAACAAAAGCAAAAGCTTTATGCCGAAGTGCTTGCTGGCGCTCGTTTTGGCAATGCCTTAGCCGAGTTTAAAACCAAAACCGCTGCGCAAAAACAAACGTCGATTCGCCCTCATGACAATGGTTTTGTGGTGAATGGTGAAAAGTTTTATTGCACCGGCAGTTTATTTGCACATCGTATTCCCACATTGGTCAAAGACCAAGATGGTTGTGAATATTTAGCCTTTATTGCACGTGAAAGTACAGGTTTAGAGCTGATCGATGATTGGACAGGGTTTGGACAGCGCACCACGGGTAGCGGCTCTGTAAAATTTCACCAAGTTGCAGTTCCTGCCATAGATGTCATTCCCTTTGATCGGGCATTTACGGAGCCGACATTGGTTGGGCCATTTGCGCAAATTATGCATGCTGCGATTGAAGTTGGTATAGCCCGCGCAGCCTTTGAAGAAAGTTTGAGCCGCGTACACCAAGCTCGACCATGGATTGATTCAGGTCTTGATCTTGCAAGCGAAGATCCTTTAACCAAATACGAACTCGGTCGCATTGCCGCAGATGTTCGCGCCAGTGAGGTCTTGCTGAAACAAGCTGCTCGCTCCATCGATGCTGCTCGCCCACAGCCCAATGCCGAAAACATCGCAAAAGCCTCATTAAATGTAGCGAAAGTGCGTGCGCATAGTACTGAAACTGCACTGAAAGCGGCTTCAAAATTGATTGAGCTTGCAGGCAGCCGTGGCAGTCAGCGTGAAGATGGTCTAGATCGATTTTGGCGTAATGCACGTGTCCATACCTTGCATGATGCAGGGCGTTGGAAATATTTCTTCATTGCCAATTACCTCCTAAATGGCGTATTGCCCCCACGTCGAGGGACCTTGTAATGAGCCAAATCACCACAGCAGATACCCAATCACATTCTGCCAAGAAAATTTTACTGAATGCCTTCGACATGAACTGTGTCGGCCATATCAATCATGGCTTATGGACCCATCCACGCGATGAGTCACACCGCTTTAATGAACTGAGCTATTGGACGGATCTTGCCAAAACCTTGGAGCAAGGGCTGTTTGACGGGCTATTTATTGCAGATATCACCGGGGTCTATGATGTTTATGAAGACAATATCGATCTCACACTTAAAGAGTCGATCCAACTGCCGAGCCATGACCCCAGCACCCTGATTTCTGCAATGGCTGCGGTCACTGAAAACTTAGGTTTTGGTGTAACAGTCAATTTGAGCTATGAAACGCCTTATCAATTTGCACGTCGATTTGCCAGCCTAGACCACCTGACCCAAGGTCGAATCGGCTGGAATATCGTGACGGGATATTTAGATAGTGCAGAACGCCTCATTGGGCAAAAAGGCTTGAAAGATCATGACCTACGCTATGAACAAGCTGAAGAGTTTTTGCAGCTTTGCTATAAGTTTTGGGAAGGCTCTTGGGAAAATGATGCGGTTCAAAAAGATAAAGCAAATCGCATCTTTAGCGACCCCAAAAAAGTACATGCCATTCAACACCAAGGCAAGTTCTATCAAAGCCAAGGGGTATTTCAAGTTTCTCCATCGATTCAGCGCACCCCTGTGTTGTATCAGGCCGGTGCTTCACCACGTGGTTTAGCTTTTGCGACACAACATGCAGAAGGCATGTTTATCGGTGCGGACAGCGCTGAAAAAGTCAAAAATCAGGTACAAAAAATTCGCAGCCAAACCGCAGCGCAAGGTCGTGACCCACAAGCCGTGAAACTCTTTGTTGGCATTACGGTAGTGACCGCAGAGACCGATGAGCTCGCCCAAGAGAAATTGGCTGAATACATTCGCTATGCCAATCCTGAAGCGGGACTGGCACACTTTTCCAGTTCGATTGGGATGAACCTCGCCAATTTTGCAGAAGATGAAGCCATTCCGTATCAGCAGACCAATAGCATCGCATCGGTCAATCAAAAATTTAAAGAGCAAAAAATTACTCGCCAAGATTTGCGTGCTCAGCACGTTCTAGGTGGGCGTTATCCGCTCTTTGTCGGAAGTGGCACCAACGTTGCAAAGCAGTTGATTGATTATTTGGATGAAACTGGCATCGATGGATTTAATCTGACTCGCACCGTTGCACCTGAGTCACATCAAGATTTTATCCGTTTGGTCATTCCTGAATTACAGCAACGTGGTCGCTATAAAACTGCATATGACACCGGTAGTTTGCGGCAAAAACTGTTTCAACAAGGTGACCATTTAGCCACGACACATCCTGCTCATCGCTACCGATGTCCCACTTCAGACACGTCATCTCAGGCAGCGCTTAAAAACGTTGAAACAGCATAAGCTGCATTTATAAAACAACATGTTAGACAAAAAATTTAATTATTTGGAAATATAGAGGTGTGCTATGGCACAAACAGCAAAATCTAAATTCACACTGATTGGTGTAATCGTGGCCATATTGGTGATTGGCTTAGTTATTTGGAATCAACAAAAGAAAAGTCATCAAAGTGAATTGGTGATTGGGATTAGCCCATCTTTTGCTAAACCCTTACAAGTCGCCGCAGATGAAGCCAAGCAGCAAGGACTGAACGTGAAATTGGTGGAATTTTCGGACTGGAATACCCCGAATATCACCCTAAACCACGGCGATATTGACGCGAACTTTTTCCAACATCAGCCGTTTCTAGACAATGCAAAAAAAGAAACGGATTTTAAAATCAAAGCCTTTGATGTTGGTGCTGCAACCCATGTTGGGCTGTATTCCAAAAAGTATAAAAACTTTGCTGATTTACCCCATAAAGCCAAAGTGGTGATTCCGAATGATCCGGTCAATCAGGGCCGTGCCTTACAACTGTTACAGCAAGCCAAGCTCATTGAACTGAAACAGCCAGATAACTTTTTATCGACTTTAAATGACATTGCAGCGAATCCTAAACAGCTTCAATTTATTGAGGTGGAAGGCCCTCAAACGGCACGTGCGATTGATGATGTCGATCTGGCTTTTGGCTATCCACATTATTTACGTCTAGCAAAAACTGCCGATCCTGAAAATGCCTTACTGTTTGACTCCAATACTGATAAGCGTTTTGCGATCTTATTTGCCGTACGTGATGACTATGTAGATCATGATGATAAACTGCGTAAATTTGTCGATATTTATCAAAACTCACCTAAAGTTAAACAGGCATTGGACGCAGATTTTGGTGCAAAACTGTGGTTCCCTGGTTGGAAATAAGGAGTCACTCATGGTGAGTTTCGGTTCATCGGTTGAATTTGCCGTCCCCCATATCCAAATCAAAAATTTAAATAAATTTTATGATGTGCAAGGACAGCAGGTTCATGCCTTAAAAGATATCAATCTGAATATTCCACAAGGCAAAATATTCGGCATTATTGGGAAAAGCGGCGCGGGTAAATCTTCGCTGATTCGAACGCTGAATGGCTTAGAACAAATCAGTGATGGCAGTATTCACATCCATCAACAGGAATTATCAAGCTTAAATCACGCAGAGTTGATAGCCCTACGTCAGCGTATTGGGATGATTTTTCAGCATTTTAATTTGATGTCTGCCAAAACCGTGTATGACAATATCGCGCTGCCCCTTAAAATCGCCAATTTCAGTCAAGCCGATATTTCTCAGCGAGTGAATGAAGTGCTGAAGTTGGTAGGTCTTGAAAATAAAGCAGCGCACTACCCTTCTCAACTTTCGGGCGGGCAAAAACAACGTGTTGGGATTGCACGAGCGTTAGTTCATCATCCAGAAATTTTACTCTGTGATGAAGCGACTTCTGCACTCGATCCAGAAAGTACTTCTGTTGTGCTGTCTTTGCTTAAAGAAATTAATCAAAAGCTCGGTATTACCATTGTGTTGATTACCCATGAAATGCAGGTCATTCGCGAGATTTGCGATCAGGTTGTAGTGATCGATCAAGGCGAAATTGTAGAAGCAGGACAGGTTTGGAAAGTGTTTTCTACGCCTCAACAGCAGATCACACAAGAGTTACTCAACCTTGAACAACTTGATTTACCAAGCGACATTCAGCCACAACCGTCAGATTCAAATGATCAAATCATTTTAAAATTACGATATGAATCGACACTACAACAGTCGCCTGACTTAAAGTTTATTTTTGATCAATTTCAGGCGCCAGTACATCTGTATCAAAGTCATATCGATAGTATTCAAGGGCATTTAATTGGCTCGTTGATTGTTGCTGTGGACCACAGCCATTTAGAGATCAACGCCTTATCTGAACAACTTAAACACCATATCGCACAGATTGAGGTACTTGGCTATGCACGACCAACTCATTGATTTACTGATTAGTGGAACCATTGATACTTTACTGATGGTCGGCGTTTCAGCTTTTGTGGCCTTTCTGATCGGCCTGCCTTTAGCAGTCGTATTGGTGTGTAGTGCTGAACACGGGATTTATCCTTCAAAAAGCCTAAACCATACGCTAGGTTGGTTGGTCAATATTACCCGTTCGGTGCCTTTTCTGATTTTAATGGTGGCGCTCATTCCGCTCACGCGCTTTATCGTGGGCACCAGTTATGGCGTTTGGGCTGCCGTCGTGCCTTTAACCCTTGCGGCCACGCCTTTTTTTGCACGCATTGCAGAAGTGAGTTTACGTGAAGTCGATCAAGGTCTGATTGAGGCCGCTCAAGCCATCGGCTGTAATCGCAAACAAATCATTTGGCATGTGCTGCTCCCTGAAGCGCTTCCTGGCATCGTCGCGGGCTTTACTGTGACCTTGGTGACCATGATTAATTCTTCTGCCATTGCAGGGGCTATCGGTGCAGGTGGTTTGGGGGATATTGCTTACCGTTACGGTTATCAACGCTTTGATATGCAAATCATGCTGGCAGTGATAGTGGTGTTGGTCGCGATCGTGATGCTGGTTCAAGCCTGTGGAGATCACATTTCCAACCAATTGGATAAACGCAAAATTTAAAGATTTAAAGTGCCCCGCTCGATAATTTTTCGTATTTCTTAAAAAAATATGCCTCTATACATAAAAAATACCCTAATCTGGATTAGGGTAATTTTCGATTAGATGCAAAATCGATTCTGTTCAATCAGCATCTTTAGACCAAATTAATAAGTCACACGGACATAATCACGATATTCAGGTTTCCAGAAATTCGCTTCAATGGCCTGTTCTAGTACTTCAATGCTGACATTTGGCGCAACACCATCAGCAATCGCAGCCAATGCCACTTTCAATGCGATTTTCTTCGAAATATCCTGTAAATAATCCAAACTTGGCAATAAATCCGCATTTGGATCTGCCAATTTTGGTGAACAGTCTGCCAACGCCGTACTCGATGCCATCAGCATATTTTCCGTCACACGTTTCGCCCCAGATGCAATCACACCGAGACCAATCCCCGGGAAAATATAGGAGTTATTACACTGTGAAATCTGATGAATCTTGCCATGATAATTCACTGGTGCAAATGGACTGCCAGTCGCAATCAGGGCCTTACCTTTGGTCCACTCGATAATATCTGCAGGCACCGCTTCGACACGCGATGTTGGATTAGACAGTGGCAACACAATAGGCTGTTCACAATTCGCAGCCATCGTTTCAATGACCTCTTGGCTAAACAGCCCCGGTTGTCCCGAAACGCCAATCAATACAGTCGGTTTAGCATGTGTAACTACATCCAATAGCGAAATGACTGAATCTGCATTTGCCCAATGAGCAACGTTATCCGGTGCTTGCGCAAGTTTGCGTTGGAAATCTAAAAGATTCGGCTGATTTTCAGTAATTAAACCAAAGCGATCGACCATAAACACCCGCGCACGCGCTTGAGCATCGGTTAAACCTTCCGCCACCATTTGCTTGATGATCTGTTCTGCAATCCCGCAACCTGCTGAACCTGCACCTAAGAATGTGACGATTTGATCTTTGAGCTGCTTGCCTGCTGCACGTGATGCCGCAATTAAACTTCCGACAGACACCGCTGCTGTTCCTTGAATATCATCATTAAAGCAGCAAATTTTATCGCGATATTTTTCCAATAAAGGCATCGCATTTTTTTGTGCAAAGTCTTCAAATTGAATCAGCGCTTTTGGCCAACGTTGTTGAATGGCTTTAATCACGTCATCGACAAATTGATAATATTCTTCACCACTGATGCGAGGCTGACTCCAACCCATATAAATCGGGTCATTCAAGAGCTGTTGGTTATTGGTTCCGACATCTAAAGTAATCGGCAGAGTATAGGCTGGACTGATGCCACCACATGCGGTGTACAGTGACAACTTACCAATTGGAATCCCCATCCCGCCAATGCCTTGGTCACCTAGGCCAAGAATACGTTCACCGTCCGTAATAACGATCACTTTCACGTTCTTTTTATTCACATTATGAATAATTTGGTCAATATGATCACGGTCAGGATATGAAATAAAAATCCCACGATGACGACGGTAAATATCTGAAAAGCGCTGACAAGCTTCACCCACTGTTGGTGTATAGATGATCGGCATCATCTCACTGAGGTGGTTTTCAATTAAGTGATAGAACAGCGTCTCGTTGGTGTCTTGAATATTGCGCAGGTAGATATGCTTATTGATATCACTATTAAATGCACAATATTGCTGATAAGAACGCTGACTTTGTTCTTCAATGCTTTCTGTGACATGTGGAATTAAACCGTGCAAATTAAAGCTTTTACGTTCATCTTCATTAAACGCAGAACCCTTATTTAAAAGTGGGAGTTCTAAAAGTGTATTTCCGGCATAAGGAATATATAAAGGTCGTTTCGTTTTCAAATTTTCACTGGGCATTATTTAACTCGTTTAATTAATCTTTTGTTTCGCACTGCAAAAAGCGAAATGCACAAAAGTGACTATCTCGTTATTTGTTATAGCCTATCCTGATTCGAGCGCTTTGGGGCATTTAGTAAATTGATAGTAGTTTTAGTTAGATTTTATAATCTGATAACTCGATCATGCATCCAATCATCGCAACGCCTATTTTGGCTTAAATGTATACGACTTTTAGCGAATCTTAGAAAATAACAAAAATAATTAATGATTAAATTTCAATCAATTAAATAAATTCAAAACAAAGCCATAATTTTGGTAGGTCTTTGGTAGGTGTGAATTTAAAACATCCCTCGCAATACTCAGTTTAGGTGAGTATCACCCATAACAAATGACAATGAATGGTAGAAGGAATCGCACCATGGCTTTTAAAAATATTGCAGATCAAACAAACGGTTTTTACATCCCTTGTGTTTCACTTTTTGGTCCCGGCTGCGCTAAAGAAATTGGCGCAAAGGCGCAAAATCTTGGCGCTAAAAAAGCGCTCATTGTGACCGATGCCGGTCTATACAAATTTGGTGTGGCAGACACCATTGCCGGGTATTTAACTGAAGCTGGCGTAGAAAGTCACATCTTCCCGGGCGCAGAACCCAACCCAACTGACACCAACGTACATAGCGGTGTAGATGCCTACAATGACAATGGCTGTGACTTTATTGTCTCTCTCGGCGGCGGCTCTTCTCATGACTGTGCCAAAGGCATTGGCTTAGTGACTGCGGGTGGTGGCCATATTCGTGACTATGAAGGCATCGATAAAAGTACAGTCCCAATGACTCCACTCATTGCGATTAATACCACCGCAGGTACGGCATCAGAAATGACCCGTTTCTGTATTATTACCAATACCGACACCCACGTTAAAATGGCGATTGTCGATTGGCGTTGTACGCCTCTTATCGCCATTGATGACCCGAAACTAATGATTGCAAAACCTGCGGCGCTCACTGCAGCAACCGGTATGGATGCATTAACGCATGCGGTCGAAGCTTATGTTTCTACAGCAGCTAATCCCATTACCGATGCTTGTGCTGAAAAGGCCATTGCAATGATCAGTGAATGGCTCAGCCCTGCCGTCGCCAATGGCGAAAACCTAGAAGCACGTGATGCGATGAGCTATGCACAGTACTTAGCAGGGATGGCATTTAACAATGCATCTTTAGGTTATGTCCACGCGATGGCGCACCAACTTGGCGGCTTCTACAACTTGCCACATGGCGTATGTAATGCCGTGCTGCTACCACACGTTTGCGAATTTAACCTGATCGCCTGCCCTGACCGCTATGCACGTATCGCACAGCTCATGGGTGTGCCAACCGACGGTTTAACGGTGACTGAAGCCGCTTATGCAGCGATTGCAGCAATCCGTGAACTCTCTGCTTCGATTGGCATTCCATCGAGCCTTTCTGAACTCGGTGTGAAAGAACAAGACCTCAGCATCATGTCTGAAAATGCACAAAAAGATGCCTGTATGCTCACCAACCCACGTAAAGCAACTCATGCTCAAGTGGTTGATATTTTCAAGGCAGCGCTTAAAGCCAATGCCTCTGTGGTCGACTTCAAAGCGGCCGTTTAAGTTAAGCCCTTAAAGGTCTTCATGTTTAAGTGACCTAAGTGCCTACATTATCCTTTGAGTCTGGTGATGTAGGCTCAACTGAATCCATTTCACCTTTTATTTCAGGAAAGCGACTATAGATTGGTCGCTTTCATACTGAGGTCACTCTTTTTTAGTCCGCATAACAGCATCGATTATTCATTTGACAAAAGCTTATGGCTCATCAAGGATAAAGCATAATGTCCAATAATATTGATGAGTATAATAATGAGCCATTCACATATTCAGTATCAGCCTGACATTTTGGGCGCAGGCTATGAACAAGCCACGCTGACCTTCCCGGATGATTATGAAGGCCCAGTGGTTGCCACACTGGTTCGCAAAAAAGCCACGGCTCCTACCTCCAAAGCGGTGCTCTATATCCATGGTTTTATCGATTATTTTTTCCAAACCGAAATGGCGGAACGCTTCAATCAGCACGGTTTCGACTTTTATGCCTTAGATTTAAGAAAATATGGTCGCTCAATCCGCCCGCATCAAAAATACTATAATGTGCATGCACTGTCTGAATACGATGCCGAAATAGATCAAGCCCTAACGATCATTGCTGATGAAGGTCATGATGCCTTGCTGCTCTGTGGTCATTCTACCGGTGGCTTAACCACCACTTTGTATGCAGCCCATCATCCAAATCATCCTTTAATTCAAGCCCTTTGGGTTAATAGCCCATTTTATGATTTCAACATGAATCCGGTGAAACGCGCACTGGGTATTCCACAGCTGAGTAAATTGGCAAAGACTTTTCCAAATTTAAAATTCCCAAGTGAACTAAATAAATGGTACACCGCCAGCTTACACCGTGAACTCAAGGGTGAATGGGACTTCAATTTAGACTGGAAAAAGACCCGCTATCCAATGGTGTATTTAAGTTTTGTACGGACAATTTATGAGGCTCAAAAGGAAATTCATCAAGGTGTGACGATTGATGTACCGGTATTAGTGATGCATTCACATCAAACTAAAAATCCCAAAAAATGGGGTAAAGCAGTGCAGACCAGTGATGTGATTTTGGGTGTAAAAGATATCCAAAAATATGCCAAGAAAATTCAAGGCGATGTCACCATTCAAAGCATTCACAATGGCTTGCATGATTTAGTACTTTCGGAAAAAACCGCGCGAGAACAAGTCTATACCCAGCTCTTTCAATGGCTGGCCAATAAAGGTCTTTAATAGCCTGAATTACATTGCAACTTACTGTTTTAATTTCAACAAGGTCTGATGTACGGGATGCGATCTCGGCATCAGCTCAATCAGGCGTTCAACCGCATCAATGGCTTCAGGAAAACGCGCGACATGCTTGAGCAGAACATCTGTTTCCTTGGCATTAAAAATCGCTTGGCTTAATCGTGACTCAAGACAATCACGCCATGCCCCTAAAAATGGGCTTTCAGTTTTAGCCAAGAAAACCCCTGAACACAGTTTTAATGCAGAATCGAGATAACCTGCATCTAAAGCTTGCTCGGCTTGTAAAAAGTCGGCTTCGACTTGCGCCAATAAGCGATAGGGTCTTGAGCCTAACATGCCACCCAAAATATCGCGTAGCTGCGACATTTCCGCTTTTAAAGTCCCAACACTCACCTTACGTTCACCATATAAGGCTTGATGCAAAGTATCTAAGGTCATGCCTTGCGGACATAGCGCCAAGATGGTCAAAATTTCTATTTGCCGCGGGGTCAGCACCATCACTTTGCCATTAAATAACACTTGTGGCACAGCAAAGGCCCGAATATACAAATGCTGTTTTTGAAAATCGAGTAAAGCCGATTGAATAATCGAAGCGCAGCGTTCAGCCGCAAGTAGCCCTAAACTATTGTGGTTTTTCCACACGGTGGATAAATCAACCACGCCCAAAATTTGCTGCGTATGTGGATCGATAATCGGTGCTGCATAGCAGACCCATTCATGTACTGATGGCATGTAATGTTCATTTGAAAACACACAACTCGACTGTTGGGTTTTTAAAGACAACGCTAATGCATTGGTTCCGACCAATTCTTCGCGCCATTGCCCACCTGCAATAAAATGCACACTTTCCGCAGCACTTTGCATTTGCCGACTCGACGCACTCCAAATAATCGTGCTCCCCACATCGCCTACGGCAAGTACCATCGACGATTGTTCGGCAATGTGTTTTAAATCTTCGGCACAATGTTGCAACGCGTGATGCAATGCCGACTGCTGTTGACTCTGAGGACTTAAATTCACCAAAGGCGCAGCACTCCGGTTTTCCGGAATTTCCGCCTGCGCCGATCGCTGCCAAGAACTCGCAATGCTCTCATTCAATTGCGATGTTTGCTGCTTTGACAGACTCATGCCCTGCCTTAACCGTTCGACATTCTGTCGTTTTTCAGATAAATCCTTCTGTATTATCATTCATTATTCTCACAACAATTCATGACTAAAAATCCGTTTCCCGGCTTTTGTTTTTAAGACTGAAAAAAAATATTGTAAACCTTCTTGTCTCCAACCTTTTTCCAACCTTATACAGGCTATGCTAATCAAATAATGTACAAAAGTACCTTATACCAAAGCTGTAGATTGCCACAGATGGGCAGCCCAACAAGATCATAATAAACAAGCAAAGGAAAATTCATATGCGTTATGTCGATCCTAATCAACCCGGTTCAAAAGTTCAGTTTAAAGCTCAGTATGAAAACCTGATTGGTGGCCAATGGGTCGCGCCAGTGAAAGGTGAATACTTTGAAAATATCTCCCCTGTAGACGGTAAAGTTTTTACCAAAGTGCCACGTTCTTCTGCTGAAGATATTGAATTGGCTTTGGATGCAGCGCATAAAGCCAAAGCCCAATGGAACGCCTCTTCCCCAACCACACGCTCAAATATTTTATTAAAAATTGCCGATCGACTTGAAGAAAACCTAGAGCTCCTTGCGGTCGCAGAAACCTGGGACAACGGTAAACCGATTCGTGAAACCTTAGCCGCTGATATTCCACTGTGTATTGATCATTTCCGTTATTTTGCCGGCTGTATCCGTGCCCAAGAAGGCGGCATTTCTGAAATTGATGAAAATACTATTGCTTACCATTTCCATGAACCACTTGGTGTGGTCGGTCAAATTATTCCGTGGAATTTCCCAATCTTGATGGCGGCTTGGAAACTTGCTCCAGCATTGGCTGCGGGAAACTGCATCGTGTTGAAACCTGCGGAGCAAACGCCTGTCAGCATCTTGGTCTTGGCTGAACTCATTCAAGACCTACTCCCACCGGGCGTGCTGAATATTGTGAATGGTTATGGTGTTGAAGTCGGTCGCCCATTGGCGACCAATCCACGCATCTCAAAAATCGCCTTCACAGGTTCAACCGCTGTCGGTCAAATGATCATGCAATATGCGACTGAAAATATCATTCCTGTGACTTTAGAACTTGGTGGAAAATCACCAAATATCTTCTTTGAAGACATCATGGACAAAGACGATGAGTTCTTAGATAAAACACTCGAAGGTTTTGCCATGTTTGCGCTCAACCAAGGTGAAATTTGCACATGTCCATCACGTGCATTGGTACAAGAAAGCATTGCAGATCGATTCTTGGAAATGGCTGTCGAACGTGTCAAACGTATTAAGACCGGTCATCCTTTAGACACCGATACCATGATTGGTGCACAGGCATCGCAAGAGCAGCAAGACAAAATTTTAGGTTGTATCGCTACAGGTAAAAATGAAGGTGCACAGCTCATTACTGGTGGTGATCCACGCAATGAAGTCGGTACAGGTTTCTATATTGAACCAACCATTTTCAAAGGCACCAATGACATGAAGATTTTCCAAGAAGAAATCTTCGGCCCTGTGCTTTCAGTAGCAACCTTTAAAGACTTTGATGATGCCATTAAAATTGCCAATGACACGATTTATGGTCTAGGTGCAGGGGTTTGGTCGCGTTCAGCACATACTTCATATCGTGCGGGTCGTGCCATTCAGGCGGGCCGTGTATGGACCAACTGTTATCACATCTATCCTGCACACGCTGCATTCGGCGGCTACAAAAAATCAGGGATCGGCCGTGAAAATCACAAAATGATGCTTGATCATTATCAACAAACCAAAAACCTCTTGGTGAGCTATGACACCAAGCCAATGGGCTTCTTCTAAGCAGCGTTGAACAATACATGAGATAAAAAGCGAACTTCGGTTCGCTTTTTTGTTAGAAGCCTCTTCAAAGAATTCATTAAAATTTCTTTTAAAAAGCTGCAAATTTTCTTATGCTTGCTAAACAAATAACTTTATTAATTAAAAATATTTAAATAGCTATGAAATATTGTGTCTCCTGTGGAGAAAAAGCATTAGTACAACATCACTTTTGTAGTGCCTGTGGTCATTCATTTGGTGATCAAGTGTCAGACAAACCTAAGCAAGCACGTTATCCCGCATTTGTGCCCAACCAAGATGATATTTCGACCTATGAACATCATCTCAAATACTTAAACAAATTAAGCTCTTTCCAAAGCAAAGTATTCTATCTTTTCTTCTTTGGTGCTTTCGCGGTCATGTTTTTTACTTTCACAAGTGTATTTTCAGGTTGGGCGTCTGTTTCCAAAGCATTTGAATCTATATGGCTATTTCCTTTTTGTATCATCAGTTGTATTGCCATAAAATTTACAAGTTTGGACTATTGGCTTGCTAAACAAATTTATGGTCGAGATTATCGTTATAAAGACAATGGATTAAGACTCGTTTACCAAGAACTACCAAGCGCTAAAAATCATAAAGATGAATTTATCTGTATCTTTTGCGGCAATAAACGATTCTTTCGTAAAGGTATTTATGCAAGCGATTCATGCACCGTAAATTGCACCAAATGTCAGCATTATTTATATACGGAATAAAGCTTAAGTTTTTTAAGTTAGTACCCCAAAAATAAGACTCAATACAAATGAAAGCTGAGTAAAAGTAGATGTAAGTAAGACAATCAGCCATGATCCATTCTATAATTTTACTTACATCTACAATGACTTCTGCATTCCCGTCCTAAAACTGGTGCTCATATTCAGTAGCATTCACTCAAGTATTCGTCCAATTAGGCTGATCGTGATGAAGCCTGTAAAGCCGCCTCAACAAAATGTAAATGATCAACACCCCAATATAACTCATCATCGACAAACCAACTTGGCGCCCCAAACACACCACGTTCAATAGCTTCTTCGGTCACCACTTTCAGCTCAGATTTGACTTTTTCATCATCCAACCACTGTTTCACTTGTTCTGCACCTAGCCCCAGTTCTTGCAAGAGTTGCATGAAGGTGGTGAGATCATTTAAATTGCGTGGCTGACCAAACATTGCGTTAAAAATACCCGTCAGTACATTGAGAAATACTTCAGGCTGAAATAATTGGACTGCGGTTATCAAACGCATCAACTGCAAAGTATTGATTGGAAAATACGGATTCATCTGTACTGGTATCTGCCATAACTTTCCCCAACGTTGAAGATCAATCATGGAATAACGTGCCTTCGCAGGTACCGCCATTGGGCTACTATTGCCTGTGGCTTTAAACACACCACCCAATAACATCGGTTTCCAGATAATTTCTGCCTGATATTGCTCAGCAATGTGCTGAATACGGTGAAATCCAATGTAGCTATATGGACTGCCGACATCAAAATAAAATTCAATGACTTTCATTTTTTTCGTCCTTTTTTTGCTTGTTTGTCCTAATATTTTTAAATCAGTGCTTACCAGCGTTCCATCCACGGTCGCAGATCTAATTCATGCGTCCATGCATCTCGTGGTTGCTGTGAGAGATGCCAATAATTTTCTGCAATATGTACTGGATTTAAAATACCATCTTGCTCTTTTTTAGCATAAAGATCAGGGAATGTATCTTTGATAAAATCGGTATCAATTGCACCATCAACCACCACATGCGCAACATGAATATTACGTGGACCTAGTTCCCGTGCCATACTTTGTGCCAATGCCCGCAGCGCATGTTTTGCCCCTGCAAATGCTGCAAATCCTGACGCACCACGTGTCCCAGCTGTTGCTCCTGTGAAAATAATCGTGCCTCGTTCACGTGTCACCATGCGTTTTGCCACTTCCCGACCAGTTAAAAAAGCCGAGAAACATGCCATCTCCCATATTTTGAAATATTTACGTGCGGTTTCTTCCAAAATACTACAAGGGACGTTGGCACCAATATTAAAGACCATGACCTCAATCGGGCCAATGTTTGATTCGATATGCTCGATGAGTTCAATCACTTGCTCTTCTTTTCGAGCATCAGAACCAAACCCAAAAGCAGTCCCTCCCTGTGTTTGAATTTCAGCAATTAAAGGCTTTAATTTGTCTGCATTTCGTCGTGTCATACAAGCAATATAACCCTCCCGGGCAAAACGTTTGGCTATTTCACCACCAGTTGCATCACCTGCACCAATCACTAAAGCGACTTTCGACGAAATCCGATTGAGTTGTTGCATAGTCTCACTCCATTGCTGTTTTATTTTTATTCCACGCTCATTTTATTTACGCGTCGGTTTTAAACCACACATTATTAAATAACGATCGTTACTATAACGAATACTATGTTATGGTTAATTTATCGTCAATATTATTTTCAAGGGGGTTGCAGATGCGCTACAAACCCGAATACAAACAACAAAAACGACAAGAATTACTCAACATTACGGGGCAAATTGCGAAAAAAAATGGCTTTGCTGCAACAGGTGTTGACGGATTAATGAAAGCTGCAGGTGTAACTAGTGGCGCATTCTATTCACATTTTTCGTCAAAACAGGATTTACTCAAAGCATTGGTTGAATATGAATTGCAACAAAGCTTTAACATGTGGCAAAGCAACCCGCATCATAATGCAGCCGACTGGATTAATTTTGAATTAGACCGTTACTTAACCCCTTCCCACCTTGAACATCCTGAACAAGGCTGTGTTTTGCCGACACTTGCGACCGAAGTAGCTCGTGCAGATGACACGATTAAACAGGCCTATGAAAAGGAATTACTGCGCGGTCATGCTTTATTTAGCGCACATTTGGCGAGTGAAGAAAAAGCTTGGGCCATGATGTCCCAATTGGTCGGTGCGGTTTTAATTGCACGGGCAATGCATGATCCCGAATTACAAAAAAGCATTTTGCAGGCCAATAAAATGATCATTCAAGATTATTTAGCTGCACACCCAGCTGCATAAGTGACGATTATTTTATGTGATCCTTCATGTAGTTATGCGATTAAATGCTTCCGATAAACTGTCAGCTCCCTATGGCTTAATTATTCAATATCCGTATAAGGTTGCCAATTTTTATGCTTTTCAATCGCTTAAAGATTGGGCATAAATGGCACAATTCAAATAAAGTCCTCTTTTCAAGGTTCTGACGACTGTGTATAACAATGAGCCATTAAAGGAAAATGATAAGCATAGGCAAAGAACGCAAAAAAACGTTAGACTATGCAACAATCAATGCAAGTAAATGTCATTCGAGACAAACAAAAAGGTGAAGATTGATGCCGCTCAATACTGTTGAAGAGCTCGTAGCTGATATTCGTGCAGGTAAAATGGTCATCCTCATGGATGATGAAGATCGTGAAAATGAAGGCGACCTTGTTATCGCTGCGACCCACGTACGCCCTGAAGATATCAACTTCATGATTACGCATGCGCGTGGTCTTGTGTGCTTAACGCTCAGCAAAGAGCGTTGCCAGCAGTTAAATTTACCTTTAATGGTCGATGCAAACGGTGCACAGCACGGTACAAACTTCACATTGTCGATTGAAGCAGCAAATGGCATTTCAACAGGTATTTCTCCTGCTGAACGTGCACATACCATTCAAACTGCTGTTGCAGCACATGCAAAACCAGCTGACATCGTACAGCCAGGCCATATTTTCCCGCTGATGGCGCAGCCTGGTGGTGTCCTTCACCGTGCCGGTCATACTGAAGCCGGTTGTGACTTATCTCGTTTAGCTGGCCTAGAACCCGCATCTGTGATTTGTGAAATCATCAATGAAGACGGCACTATGGCACGTCGCCCTGATCTTGAAGTGTTTGCTGAAAAGCATGGCTTAAAAATGGGGACGATTGCGGACTTAATTCACTACCGCATGACCAATGAGCAAACCGTTGAGCGCATTGATCAACAAACTTTAGATACTGAATATGGTACTTTTGAATTGTTCCGTTACCGTGAAATTGGTAACCCAGACATTCATTTAGCACTGGTTAAAGGCGAACCGAAACAAGGCGTAACCACAGTCCGTGTACACGGTTTCAATCCCGTTCGCGACTTACTAAAACTGAATAAACAAGATGGCGCTCCGGCGTGGAATCTCGATAAAGCACTCAAAGAAATCGCATCCAGCGATCGTGGTGTTTTAGTGTGGATTGGTCAGCGTCATTTACAGGACTTAGGCCCTGCTTTAGAAAATTTAACAGCTCCAAAAAATGTAAAATCCAATGCAGCACTGTCACAGCAGTACCAAACCATTGGTGTCGGCGCACAAATTTTACGTGATTTAGGCGTGGAAAAAATGAAGCTTCTTAGCTCGCCATTACGCTTTAATGCACTATCAGGTTTTAACTTAGAAGTGGTGGAATACATCACCGCAAATCAAACATCAGAGAAATAATCGAGGTTGCTATGGCAGTTCGCCGTATTGAAGGTATGTTACATCTCGCGAACGAAGACCGTTATGCGATTTTAGTTGGTCGTTTTAATAGCTTTGTTGTTGAACATTTGCTAGAAGGTGCCGTTGATACATTGAAACGTCATGGCGTATCAGAGGATAATATCACTATTGTTCATGCACCGGGTGCTTGGGAACTTCCAGTGGTTGCAAAGAAACTTGCAGCTTCAGATCGTTTCGATGCCATCATCGCGCTTGGCGCAGTGATTCGTGGTAGCACGCCTCACTTCGATTTTGTTGCTGGCGAATGTGCCAAAGGTTTAGGCGTTGTTGGTTTAGACACTGGCTTACCAGTAATTAATGGTGTATTGACTACGGATAGTATTGAACAAGCGATTGAACGCTCAGGTACAAAAGCAGGCAATAAAGGTAGTGAAGCTGCCTTGACTGCTATTGAAATGGTTAACTTGTTAAAGGCTATTTAACGCTATGTCGCAAACACTTCAAGCAACTTATGCAGCAAAACGTAAAGCACGTCGCTTTGCTGTACAAGGAATTTATGAATGGCAAATGAGCCGCAATCCTGTGCATGAGATTGAAGCACGTACACGTGTGGATAATGCCATGCACAAGGTCGACCTCGGCTATTACCACGAGTTATTGACCGAGGTTGTTGCCAATCATGAAGCATTGGATGCGCTTTTAATCCCTGTACTCGATCGCGAAGTTGAAGCCTTAGATGGCGTTGAACTTGCAACCCTTCGTTTAGGCTCGTATGAACTCAAAGAACACCTTGAGATTCCTTACCGTGTCGTACTCGATGAAGCGATCGAGTTAGCTAAACATTTTGGCGGTGCAGACAGCCATAAGTACATCAATGGTGTATTGGATCGTTTAGCGACTAAATTGCGTGCAGCAGAAAAGCAACAAGCTAATTAATTTATTAAGTAGTATGTTGTATGGCTGAGTTCTCTATCATTGATACCTATTTTAATCGTCACAGCAGTAGTGCTGTCGATTTAGGGGTCGGTGATGACTCAGCCTTGCTCACCCCTCCTCCACAGCAACAATTGGTCATCTGTGCCGATACTCTCGTTGCTGGACGTCACTTCCCTCTCGACACCAACCCACATGCTATTGGCTGGAAATCTGTAGCCGTCAACCTTTCTGACATTGCTGCAATGGGCGCCAAACCACACAGTATTTTATTGGCATTGAGCCTACCCCAAATTGATCATGACTGGCTCAAAGGCTTTAGTCATGGTTTATATGATTGTTGCGATCAATTTGGTGTGAGTTTAATCGGTGGGGATACCACACAAAGTCCACATCTGACGATTTCAGTTACAGCCCTCGGCTGGGTAGAATCAGGACAAGCTGTCCCACGTTCAGGTGCCCAAGTCGGTGATTATATCTGCGTCAGCGGACAAGTCGGTGATGCTGCATTTGGCTTAAACCATTTAGGTCATCGCTTACAACGCCGTTTAGATTATCCCACACCACGTTGCTTATTGGGCCAACAGCTCAAAGGCTTAGCCAACAGTATGATTGATGTCTCTGATGGGCTCGCACAAGATTTAGGACATATCCTCGCTGCTTCACACGTCGGTGCAGAAATTGAATTAGATCAACTTCCTATCGATCACGATGTAAAACAATTACAACAAGAAAAGCAGTGGCAATACGCCCTCGCGGGTGGAGATGACTATGAGTTATGCTTTACAATAAGTCCGCAGAATTATCAAAAACTTCTGCAACTAAAATTAGATGTAAACATTAGTAAAATCGGTCAAATCACCCCAAATTTGGGAATCCGTTATAACAACCACGGTGTGGACCAAGTCATAAAATTTAAGGGATACCAGCATTTTGCATAAGCCAGCCATTAACTTTAAATCCATGTCTTGGTTTAACCGAGTCATCGCCTTTTGTGGCGTGGGATTTGGCTCGGGTCTTGCACCCAAAGCACCGGGCACCTTTGGCTCTGCTTTTGCTTTGTTGTTTATTCCAGGTTGGCTTGCAATCGGCTTTTTCAACTCCATTATAGTCATGATCATCATGTCGATTATTGGGATCTATATTTGCGGTCAAACCGCCAAAGTCATGGGCGTGCATGATGATGGGCGCATTGTATGGGATGAATTTGCCGGTCAGTCCATTACCTTCCTCCCAATTTTATATCTTGGGCAAATGAGCTGGACTTGGGCATTGATTGGTTTTGCTTTATTCCGTTTATTTGATGTCTGGAAACCGTGGCCTATTCGTGTCATTGACCGTCAAGTCGGTGGTGGCTTTGGCATCATGTTTGACGACATTATTGCAGGTCTTTGGGCCGCGCTTTGCATCTGTATTTATTTTTATATTTTGTCTATGTAATAGAAACACCTAGGATTAAACATGTCTACTAGCGTTATTATTCTTGCTGCAGGTAAAGGGACACGTATGCGTTCTCGTTTACCCAAAGTATTACAACCACTCGCAGGACAACCTTTACTCGGCCATGTCATCAACACTGCGAAAAAATTAAATGCAGAAGAAATAATTACCATCTATGGGCATGGCGGTGAATTGGTTCAAAACGCGTTTGCACATGAAAATGTCAAATGGGTTGAACAAGCAGAACAATTGGGTACAGGCCATGCAGTCAAAGTGACTCTCCCTGTCCTAGCAAAAACTGGGATTTCTTTGATTCTCTCAGGTGATGTGCCTTGTATCACTGAAGCAACATTACAAAAACTATTAGATGCATCTACTCAAACAGGTATTGGCTTAGTAACTTTAACGGTTAATGATGCGACAGGTTACGGGCGTATTGTACGTGAAAATGGCAAGATTCAAGCCATTGTTGAACATAAAGATGCTTCTGAAGAACAACGTAAAATCAAAGAGTTTAATACCGGTATTTATGCAGTGAGCAATGCCAAATTGCATGAATGGCTGCCAAAATTAAGCAATAATAATGCACAAGGTGAATATTACCTGACCGATATCGTTGCCATGGCAATTGCTGACGGTCTCGAAGTTGCATCTGTTGAACCTGAACGTGCGTTCGAAGTGGAAGGTGTCAATGACCGCGTACAATTGGCTGCCCTTGAACGTGAATTTCAAGCATTCCAAGCTAAACAACTGATGCAACAAGGCGTTCACCTGATTGATCCTGCCCGTTTCGACTTACGTGGCACACTGACTGTCGGTCAAGATGTCCGTATCGATATCAACGTAATTATTGAGGGTGATGTTGAACTCGGTGATAACGTTGAAATTGGTGCAGGTTGTGTGATTAAAAACACCAAGATTGCAGCAGGCACTAAAGTTCAACCATATAGCGTTTTTGACAGCGCCATTGTTGGTGAAGAAGCTCAAATCGGTCCATTTGCACGTTTACGCCCAGGCGCAAAATTAGCTGCAGAAGTACATATTGGAAACTTTGTTGAAGTTAAAAATTCAAGCATTGGCGTCGGCTCAAAAGCCAACCACTTTACCTATTTAGGTGATGCAGAAGTCGGTGCAGGTTCAAACATTGGCGCAGGCACCATTACCTGCAACTATGATGGCGCAAATAAATTTAAAACCATTATCGGTGACTCAGCCTTTATCGGCTCAAATAGCTCATTAGTCGCTCCTGTCACCATTGGTCATGGTGCAACAGTGGGTGCTGGCTCAACCATTACACGTGACGTGGCAGACAATAGCCTTGCGGTAGAACGTTCGAAGCAATTTGCCAAAGAAAACTATCAACGTCCCCAAAAATTGAAGAAATAAGAGGATTAAATTATGTGCGGTATTGTCGGTGGCGTTGCAGAACGTAGTATTACCAATATTTTAATTGAAGGCTTAAAGCGTCTTGAATATCGTGGCTATGACTCTGCAGGTTTAGCGCTGATTAATAAAGGCCATGTTCTACGTGAACGTCGCGTAGGTAAAGTTGCAAATCTTGAACAAGCCGTTGAAGAAGCAGATATCGCAGGTTCGGTCGGTATTGCACATACGCGCTGGGCAACCCATGGTAAACCGACTGAAAATAATGCCCATCCGCATATTTCAGGTAATGTTGCTGTTGTTCACAATGGTATTATTGAAAACTATCAAGAGCTTAAAGATGATCTTGAAGCGATTGGTTATGTCTTTACCTCACAAACAGATACAGAAGTTGTCGCACATTTAGTCAATGACGCTTTAAAAAGCACCCCGAGTCTTTTAGAAGCGGTTAAAAGTGTGGTGCCTCAACTCAAAGGTGCTTATGCACTGGGTATCGTACATACCGACCATCCTGATGAATTAATCACGGTGCGTGAAGGTTCACCTCTCGTGATTGGTGTCGGTATTGGCGAGAACTTTATTAGCTCGGATCAATTGGCACTTTTACCAATTACCAACCGTTTTATCTACCTTGAAGAAGGTGATATTGCACGTTTGACACGTAATACTATTGAAGTATTCGTCGATGGTAAATTGGTGAATCGCCCAATCAAAGAGCTTGATGCGACTGTCAGCAATGCTTCAAAAGGTGAATATAAACACTATATGCTCAAAGAAATTTATGAGCAGCCGGAAGCGATTAAACAAACGATTTCACAAGCCTTAAATGGTAATGCGCTTCGTGATGATTTCCTTGCCAATGCAGCTCAAGATTTCAGCCAAATTCAACAAGTGCAAATCATCGCTTGTGGTACCAGCTACCATGCCGGCATGATTGCCAAATATTGGTTTGAGCAACTCATTGACGTGCCTTGCCAAGTCGAAATTGCCAGTGAATTCCGTTATCGCTCGCCTGTGATTGTGAATAACACACTGTATGTTTGTATTTCTCAATCAGGTGAAACAGCCGATACTTTAGCTGCACTGCGTGATACGCAAAAACGTGCAGCAGCGAAAAGCTTGAATATCACCACCATGACCATTTGCAACGTCGCAACTTCGTCAATGGTACGTGAAACCAACTATAGTTTGTTAACACTCGCAGGCCCTGAAATTGGTGTTGCTTCGACTAAAGCATTTACCACACAGCTTGCGGCATTGATGCTATTGGTATTGAAAATTGGTCAAATTAAGCAAAGCATTTCAACTGACCGTGTTTCTGAAATTATTGCAGCGCTTTGGCATACACCAAAAGTGATTTTAGATACTTTACAAAATAATGCTGAGATTCTACGTCTATCAGAATTATTTGTTGAAAAAAATCACTGCCTATTCTTGGGTCGTGGAACTGAGTTCCCTATCGCTCTTGAAGGTGCTTTGAAACTTAAAGAAATTTCATATATCCATGCAGAAGGCTATGCGGCTGGTGAGTTAAAACATGGTCCATTGGCACTGGTTGATAATGATATGCCTGTGGTGATTCTAGCTCCACAGGATGACATGTTGGACAAACTCAAATCGAACATGGAAGAAGTGCAAGCACGTGGTGGTGAGTTATTTGTTTTCGCTGATGAAAATAGCGGGATCAAAGCCAAAGATCGTCAACATGTTGTGTATGTGCCAAGTGTGAATGAAATCTTGGCGCCGATTGTGTATAGCATTCCAGTACAACTGCTCTCTTATCATGTTGCAGTATTACGTGGTACTGATGTCGATCAGCCACGTAACTTGGCGAAGTCTGTGACGGTGGAATAATAATTTTTGATCAAGGGCTGGAATTGTATTCATATAATTAAGTTTGTATGAAATAATTAAGTTTGGATTTAATTATTTTAGTTTATACAAAAATTAAATAAACGAACACATATTCTAACCTGCAAATCTGGTGATACCTCACTAGATTTGTAGGTTTTTTAATATACTTGAATTCAATTTAACATTCATATAAAAAAAATTATTAATATACAGAATATTCAATAAGCTACAACTCTAGTTTCACACTTGAGTAGCCTAACTTTTTTAAAATTATCTTTTTAAAATACCAATCATTCTTAAGATGATTTCTACCTCCCTGAGCAAAATCACGCTTTTAAAAAGAAATAAGCATACAAACTTAATTGCACTCAATATTTGATATAGAAATATATATACAAACTTAATTTTCAAAATTATAAAAGCAAAACAATCAATATCAATAACTTAAGTATAAAAATAAAACAAACTTAATTAAATACCAATATTTAAGCCTTCTTTTAGGTATAAAAGGTAAAAAATGACCTTAAGATTTATTCATGAAAAATTACTATGAGCGATTTTGCCTATCTTCAACGTTTTTCAAACTTATAAATTGAGTGTTACAATACCCAGTAAAAACATAAATATTTGATTTACATAAACAATATCAATAAAATTATAAAATTTTATTTGTATTTAAATATATTTAAGTTTGTATAATTATGCCAAATACAAAATCTAGCCTCATTAGATATGATTAATTATCAACCACAACCTCTTGGTCTTCGTTATGGCAAAAATTATAAAAAACTACGAAGAATTGATAACTCAAGGATATGGTCAAGGTCATGGACGTGATTATAAACCGTGTAAAACTGTTCATAACTTTAGCTCAATTGGTCGCTCTCACAGAGTACAAGGCCGAGTCAGCAAACGCCTCCATCACTTTTTTTTCTGATCTAGAACTATCCACTTTTTTGCTACTTGATTGGAATCAAAACGTTACAGATATTCGCGAACATTATCCTTTGGATATTTATGATCTTAACTCCATCTGTTCTCGTTATCAGATGAAAAAGGTATCGATTGATTATATACCTTTTACCCTATCTTCAGATTTTTTAGTTGATTTCGGCAAGTTTTCTATAGCCCTTGACACTCTTTACAGCAAGGATCTGAATAAAGCTCATATTATTGAGTCATTAGAAATTAAACGTCGTTACTGGGAGGAAGAGCATAATACCCCGTTCAAGCTGATTACTGAAAAAGACATCCCTGCTACGGTACTAGAAAATATTAAATGGCTGTATGTAGAAAAAAATGATCTTGAAATAACGAATCACATGATTGATCAAGCAGTTTATTTTATGGAAGAAATTAGCCAGTATCCTCAAAGCTCCTTAATCACCTTCTGTAAGCATATTGACCAAACTCAAAAACTGGATATCGGAACGACGCTCGCGTTGTTCAGAAAACTATTTGCACTGCGAATACTGCAATTTAATCTAGAAATTTCGTACTTGGAGCTTAAACTCTCTGATATTCATGCAAGTAATTTGCTCCAGAATGAGAATACAGTACATGCAACTAATTAATTCAGTTTACGTCTTGAATTCAACACAATACCGGATACTCAAATTCTTACCGCAATATACGGTATGGATTGCGATTGATAATAAAAATGCTTTCCCTGAACTCATTTTGTCCGAGGAACTTAAAACTCTATCAGATAATCAAAGCCTGATACCAGTACAAGATCCTTATGAATATTTAAAACTATTAAATTTGGGTGAAAACTCGATTCAACTCAAAAAAAGAGATGACAACTTTTTAATTATTCAAGATTTAATTAATGATGAACAAGTTCTTATCAATGCAAAAATCAGGACTGCAAAAATTAAAACTACACATCTAGAAAAAGAAGTATCAATTAATAAAATTCTACGACTCCTAAGACGCTACTGGCAGCGTGGTCAAACTATAAATGCTTTGGTACCGGACTATGAAAACTCAGGTGGAAAAGGCCAAAAAAGAGCCATAGGTGATAAAAAAATTGGCAGACCACGCATCTATGAATCGAATGAAGGTAAGAATGTCACTGAACAGGTTGAATTATATTTTAAGAAAGCCATCGAAGAGTATTTAGTTCCTGTCAAAAAACAATCCATTAACGAAACTTATCTTCGGTTTAAAAATTTGTTTTCCAAGCACTTTCATCAAGTGCAAGCTGCCGATATTCCAACTTATGCTCAATTTTATTATTTTTATAATACGCGATACAGAAATAAGACCAATTCCAAGGCAATTCTGACGAATCAGAAAACCCTGAAAGATCACAAACCTTTGACTTCAACAGCGACCAAGCAAGCAAATGGTCCTGGTGCACGTTATGAGATAGATTCAACTGTTGCTGACATCTACCTTGTATCATCACGAGATCCATCACAGATTATTGGCAGACCTACCGTATATATTGTTATCGATGTATTCAGCCGGATGATTACTGGGCTTTATGTCGGTATGGAAAACAGTTCATTTAACATAGCCATACAATGCCTTAGCGTCGCAATCCAAGATAAAGTGACATTCTGTCAGAGTTACGGCTTGCAAATCCAACCGGAAGACTGGCCTATTTATGGTTTACCTGGTGCCATACTTGCAGACCGCGGTGAACTAATTGGATATCAAATTGAACTTCTTGAAAAAAACTTTTCTGTTCGAATTGAAAATGCGCCACCGTATCGAAGCGATGCCAAAGGTATTGTGGAAAGGGCTTTCGGAATTATTCAGTCACGCTTTAAATCCTACGAGAATATCGGTGTTGTTTCTGGATTCAAGGAAAAAAAGAAAGGCGGACATGATTATCGGCTAGAAGCTTGTCTGACTCTGGAAGAATTCAGAAAAATCATATTAAGCTGCGTCTTATTACGCAATAATTTTGACATTTTGACAAAATATGATCGCAGTGCCGATATGCCAACTGACCTGCCTTCTATCCCTCTTAAGCTCTGGCAGTGGGGCCTACAGCACCGTACTGGGATGTTGAGACAAGTGGATAACAAATCACTATATGTTGGCTTGCTACCTAGGATCGATGCTTCCTTAAGTGACCACGGACTTAAAGTCAAAGGATTAGTCTATCAATGTGTAGAAATGCATAAACTAGGCTGGTTTGTAAGGAATACTACAAAATCTCGCCCAAAAAAATTACAGATTGGTTTTGACCCATATTCAGTAAATACTATTTATGTTTTCTTTGATGAAAATAAATTGGAATACTGGGAAGCCCATTTAAGTGATGCCTCGCGTCAATATCAGCATCTAACCTGGTGGGAAGCTGAACTCATTCAAAAAGCCATCAAAACTGTTGAAAAACAACATTCACAGCTCAAGTCTGTAGCCGTCAGCGAATTACAGGATTTTACTGACAAAATCATACAGACAGCACGGAGTCGGCAAGCTCAATCTGGCATTTATCAGCTTTCTAAAGCACAGCGTACCCGGAATATCCGCCAGAACAAACAAGAGGCAATTCAGGTAGAACGTGAGGAACACATCCAGAACAGAGTTGGCCATTCTATCCAGACGATCTATCCAAAACAGAACACCACTCAAACACCCCAAACTCAAAGTGACAATCTGGATTTAACAAATCAACCAGATTTAATGAGACAATTATTTGAAGAGGATGATGAAGAATGAATAATAATGAACACAAGCTCAATACCTCCATAGAAGACATCTATGGGAATAATCCTCTCATTACTCAATTACCACCTATCCTTGACACTAAGTCAGTCATTAAGCACCTACGTGGGAAATTGAAATTTATTCCAGAACAACGTTTTTTACCTCAGCCGGAAAGAATCCATCTGATTGCCCAACTGCCCCATGATTTTTTTCAACCATTGACTAAGCACCTATCTCTTGAACAAAAAATTTCTATTATGATTCGGCAAGGTTATGTGAGTAGAAACATCACTAATGGGGATAGACAGCGACATTTAAATGCCGCTTTTCAGCAACTAGAACTTTCAAATGAAAGCTCTTACCGCTATGCACCTCCAGAGTCAACCGCAACCAGCATGTCAATTATAGGATGTTCGGGAAGCGGTAAAACAACAACAATAAACAAGATTTTGCGTTATTACCCACAAGTGATTGAACATAGAGAGCTAGGATTAAAACAAATTGTTTACCTTAAAATTGATTGTCCGCATGACAGCTCTTTAAAAAACTTATGCTCAAACTTTTTTAGAGCAGTAGATTTAGCATTAGGAGATACGAACTTTGAGCATCGCTTTACTAGAAGCCGCTTAAATGTGAATGCAATGCTCCAGCAGATGAAAATCATCGCAAACAATTATTCCATTGGACTTTTAATCATCGATGAAATCCAGCATTTAAATACAAAAAAATCTGGTGGGGCTGAGATCATTCTTAATTTCTTTGTCACACTAGTGAATGTAGCATCTATCCCAATCGTAATGATTGGGACACCTAAAGCTAATGAAATTCTACAAGAAGACTTGAGGTCAGCTAGACGCAGTGCGGGATTAGGCTCTTTAATCTGGGAGCCTATGCGTAATGAAGTACCGACACCCGATCCTAGTACTACTGATCAAATGATCATTTCTGAATGGTATGCTTTTACCAACAAATTATGGCAATACCAGTGGGTTCAACAACCTACTGAACTGACCGATGAGTTAAGAACCACTTGGTATTATTTTACACAGGGTATTCCAGATCTAGTGGTTAAGTTGTTCTGTCTAGTGCAAATTCATGCGATCACTATCGGTCTAGAAAAAATCACCTCAGAATTATTTAAAAAAGTCTACGAAGAACAATTGCAGCCAGTTCATGACATTCTAGATGCCTTGCGTTCAGGCAATCCTACACGTATTGCACGATATTCTGACCTCACTATTCCTCAAGTTCAAATTGAGAAATATATTGAACAGCACCATGTTAAAGCGGTATTAAAAACAGAAAAACAGCATAAAGATCTAGGACCACATTATTCCGTCCTTATTGGTATGCTCACGACCTTAGGCCACTCCGCAGCGACAATAGAATCACATGTCACATCTACATTAAAAAAATACCCAAACGAAAACTTACAAGTATTACTCCAACATATTTTGGAAGTATTAGATAACTCTGTAGTAATTGATAAGGTTGGCCAATCTCAATCCACTACTACAGTAAGAAAGCCACGAAAATCTCGTAAAGTCATGAAAGCAGAGGAATGGAAGAATACTGAAGCGAATGACTTACGAAACTTTTTCAGTCAAGCACAAGAACAGGAAGTAGATGTTTATGAATTATTAAAATCATCTCACTATTTGTTTGATCCTACCTGTCCTGTTTTGCATTAAGTAAAAAATAGAGAGTAGGGGTATTATGATTTCAAATTTTCCAACACCATATCCAGATGAGTTAATTTACAGTGTGATTGCACGTTATGCCATTCACAATGGAATTTTAAGCCCCAAATACCTTACTGAAGAATTATTCAAAAACAGGAACCTAACTCCGACTTACGATTTACCTTCGCATATAGATACTTTGGCCAGTTATTTACCAGACCAATATAATGCGCTTACTTTGATCAGCCAGCACACTCTATTACCCATTTATCTACCATTTCAGACTGATACAGTAATGCATTATGCAGTGGAGGCATTACGGAGTGAGAAACACTATCCCTTGCATACTAAATTAGGGAAAAATGCATCGCTGATCAAATCAGTGAGTTTTTTTCGATTTTGCCCGCATTGCTGGCAAGAACATATCGAGCAATATGGTGAAGTTTACTGGAAACGCAGCTGGCAGATTACAGGATATGAATATTGTACAAAACATAAGTCTGCCCTTTTTATAAGCTCGATCCCATGTAATGGACTAGACCGAAAATTTTATGCTGCTCATTTAAATGCTCTTCAGCATTCTTCACAACTTATAATTAATGCACATGACTTAGATCGCCATATCGAACTTGCAGAATTAATCGAAGAATTACTCAGTCATTCCCCCCACATCAGTGTGCGAAATTTTCCGATGTTATCGAATGCCTATTTCAATCTCTTAAAAGACAGTGATTTACTGTTAGGTCACAAAAATATCAACTATGAAAAAGTTCGTCAGCTTGTCGTCGATTATTGGGGTGAAAGTTTTCTTCAATACTATCACTTAGGTGATCTACTATCTGAGAACTGCTGGCTCAAGAATATATGCCGAAAACATCGTAAAGCATTTTCTTATCTTGAACATTTCATTGTATTAAAAGCTCTTGTTCCAGAGCAAAAACCGATTGATATATATGAGCAATATATTCGCCAAGCATCAATCGAACTAACCGACTTGGATCAAGCGGACGAAGCTCCACCTATATGGGTTAATAATAAAGTAGATAAGATTTTATCTGAAGATCAAAAACAATGGACAAAATTAATTCAGAAAAATTCTGCTAAGCAGGCGCGTCAGTGTGACCCGGCACTTTATGCTCGTTTATATCGCAATCATAAGGACTGGCTATTACTGACAAATCAATCTGCTGTGATATTGCCTTCTGCTATTACCAAGACACGTGTAGATTGGAAAAAGAGAGATCTACAGTTTATTCAACAGCTCATCAAAATCCGGGATCAATTATTAGAAGATCTCGACTCTCCACAATGGACAAAAAAGTTTTTTATTAAACAACTTGGTTCGGTGAGTATGATTGAAAAAAACTGGAATTTTCTCCCATTGACTGCCGCCTTTCTAGATCGTTACGCTGAATCTGTAGATTGTTATCAAATACGACGTCTTACACGAACATTTATTCGTCAACACATTGAAAGCCTGTCCTATCCACCGAGTGTCTTTCTTCGACTATCCGGATTAAGCCTTGAACGTTTAACACCAGAAGCGCATCGTTTTTTTGAAAATATTAAGGGAAATAAATAGTGGCTAATCTTCCATTCATATGTTTACCAGAATCAACAGAATACTACAGTGCAACAAAGATAACTCATCGTGGTGAGACTCGTTTCAATATTCATACTACTATGTACAATCCTCAGGAAAAACACTTTTTTCCGTCTAAAAGGCCAATAGAAAGTATCCTGTTATATCACCACAAAACACCTATGAGCAGTTCTCATCCTGTACCTTTAGTCAACCATAAGCTCACTCAGATTGATTTGGGAATATTGAATAATACCAATACTGAACATCCCGAGGTGAACGCTCTTCATACCTATAGAGGTCGTCCATGCTTTAGTTTTCCATATAGCGATACCAACGTATTTAACGATGGCTGGATCATCCAATTACCTAAACTGATACTCGCACGAGATCTTTTTTTCTCTCATCCATACCTATTGCGGGCTGCATTATTTTCTGAAAGATATACAACTGATGTCCTAGTTGATCATGATGATACTAGAGCGTTTCATATTTTTGTTGCTCCAAACAGAAAAATCACAGCAAAAGATCTGAAGGATCCTGTTTTTCTAAAAAAACTAGCATTAATTTTATTACACCCTGAACTAAACCAATCTTTTTTAAGCATTTATGAAAAGACTATTAGAAATCAAGCTCCGTCTAAAGACTATGACTTTGATATGAATGTACCCATACTAAAAAACATTCAACTCGATGTTGATGGATGTATTTATCCGGATAAAAAAATATTTCGGATCGAACGTATTAATTCATTTGGAAATTTGGAAACTGGAATACATAAGCCTGTTCAATTTCATTTTGTCTCTAAAAAAAGCCTAGGACAGGCTAAAAACATATTGGATACAAAAAAGTCTAATAAAAAACAGGCAAGTCAGGATAAGTCTAAACTTGATGATGAAGCTAATGCTGATATTGACTCACAAATTGCTCAATTACGAAATATTGTAGGGCAAATTTATACTGTAGAAGATCTACAAATTTCACTAAATACGTCATGTTCAGAAATTAATATACAAAGACAACACGTCAATGGGGAAACTCATCAAATGGACCAACCATTTTCTGGTGGAGAAGGAGAAGATGAAGGTACACTACCAGGATTTACTATAGAATCAGAAACCGAATTTGAAAGCTCCAGCTATCAAGATTTCAGTAAAATGCTAGAAGAGATACGAAAAAAAGGATATAAGATCAATTATACTCACAATCAGCCTTTCATAAAATATGGCCGATTCAGGGGGCATAAATTGACTAATGGTCAAGATCGCCGATTTTATGTAACCCTCATACTCGACCAAGAAGATAATAAGCTTTTTTATTTATGTGAAATTGATACTTCTGATGAAAAAAAGAATATTTCCACATTACTCGTACCATATGATATTAATACAAGTAAAATCTTTCTGGAAAAGACTTTAGAATCTTTCAAAATTGCAATTTTGTCGCAGTCTTTAAGCTGGCCTAAGGCCTTTATTACTGAAGTGCACAATATCAAATCACATATAATGATTAATCATCCTTCAAAACAATACCTTGCAATTAGTACCCAATACTATTCAGACTGGGCACAACGTATTTTAGAAAAATGGAAATATAGATCGAACTTACTATGAATCCTAAATTCATGCTCAAACCAAATACCGTGGCTAAGAAAAATGTAATTTTTGACTCAAAAAATTAAGAATGAAAGTAACAAGATCGCATATTTTTAGCCTTATACTATGACCATATCTTATATATTTTCAGGGATCTTGAGAACTTACATGACAAAACTCACATGCTTTAAAGCCTATGACATTCGTGGCAAGCTTGGTACAGAACTCAACGAAGACATTGCTTATAAAGTGGGACGTGCTTATGGCCAAATCTATCAGCCTAAAACTATTGTCGTCGGTTGTGATATTCGTCTCAGCAGCGAAGGCCTGAAACAAGCGACCATGCGTGGTTTAAATGATGCCGGTGTGAATGTTTTAGATTTGGGTATGACAGGCACAGAAGAAATTTATTTCGGTGCTTTCCATCTCGATGTTCAAGGCGGCATTGAAATCACTGCAAGTCATAATCCGATGGATTACAACGGCATGAAGTTGGTCCGTGAAAATGCACGACCTATTGGCGCTGACTCCGGATTGAAAGACATTCAAGCTTTAGCAGAATCAGGGAGTTTTGTAGAGGTCGCTCAAAAAGGGAAAATTCAATCCTATAATATTTTGCCTGAATTCATCAATCATCTGATGACCTACATTAATCCGACAAAAATCCGTCCGCTTAAACTGGTTGTGAATGCAGGCAATGGTGCCGCAGGTCATGTCATTGATGCGATTGAAGCAAAGTTTAAAGAACTGAATGTGCCTATCGAATTTATCAAGATTCATCATGAAGCCGATGGCACATTTCCAAATGGCATCCCCAACCCGATTTTAGTTGAAAATCGTGATAGTACTCGCAATGCTGTACTTGAGTATGGCGCTGACATGGGCATTGCTTGGGATGGCGACTTTGACCGTTGTTTCCTTTTTGATGAAAAAGGTCAATTTATTGAAGGTTATTATATTGTTGGCTTATTAGCCCAAGCCTTCTTACTGAAACAATCAGGCGAAAAAATTGTGCATGATCCTCGTTTGGTTTGGAATACCTTTGATGTGATCGAGCAATATCAAGGCCAAGCGATTCAATCTAAATCGGGTCATTCCTACATTAAAGAAAAAATGCGTGAGCATAATGCAGTGTATGGCGGTGAGATGTCAGCACATCATTATTTCCGTGATTTTTCTTATTGTGACAGCGGCATGATTCCGTGGTTGCTAGCCGTTTCTGTACTTTCAGAAACACAGCAAACACTTTCTTCACTGGTTGAAGATATGATTGCCAAATTCCCCTGCTCCGGTGAAATTAACTTTAAAGTCGCTGATACCCAAGCCACCATTCAAAAGATCTTTGATCATTTTGCCAATCAAAATCCAGTAATTGATTATACAGATGGCGTGAGTTTAGATTTTGGGGCTTGGCGCTTCAATGTCCGTGCATCCAATACAGAGCCATTATTACGTCTGAACATTGAAAGTCGTGCAGACCAAAATGCCAAACCAATGCAAAGCTATGTCGATGAACTGACCCAACTTATTCTTGGTTAATAAAAAAGCCGAATAATTTGTTATTCGGCTTTTTTTTCATTTTTGCTTTCAATTAAAACAAAGATCGATCCAAAGGCAGCTCTAAGCCGACCGAAACACCACTATCCTTTCCACTACGATCCGAATCTGCAATCCAACCACTCAATTTTAATGGTATATCGCGGCGTAGTTGATGCGTCCATGTTAAATCAATCCCTTTCAGCTCATCATTTACCGGAAAAGCGTGATTCATGCTTTTATTTGACTGATTCACCTTAGCAACAAAAGCACGTCCATTTAGACGATTCATTGCATCAAAACGAATATCCCCACCGATACTATACATTTGACCATCGCCACCCATAGCATGCCCTAAAGGGAAACCATGCTGGTAATAACCATCTTGATAAATATAGTGGTTATATGAAATACCTTTTGTCTCACCATTGGTTCGCGTATCTGCCCACTCTGCATAAACTTGGTATGGCATATTATTGAATTGGGAAGAGTAATCTACGCCAGCCAAATACATTTTCTTAGAAGGCAAAAGTCCTGCCTCATCTTCACCTACATATTGAGCATACATACTCATCGGAATGCCCGTGAAATGATTGATATTTAGACGTGCATCTAATCCTGCAATTTGATTGGACTTATCTAAATCACCATCATAGAAGTTATCATTGCCTTTAATGGCATTCCATAATGAATCCCAACTCTCTGAACGCCCTTCTCCGCCCCATTGAAGAACCCGAGACGCACCCAATTCTAAATAAGGCAAAGGCTGAGCAGTAAGACGAAGACCTAATAGTTTTGCATCAGGAATTGCAGCATAATCATCTAACTGCCCACCAAAAGCTTGATATTGCCAAGGCCCAATCCAAGACAGCCATTTAGTTTCAAAGGCTTTTTGGTCTGCTCTTTGCATAGTAAAGCCATATACAGGGCGACTCGCATCACCTCGGATTAAACTACCCTCATGTCCAGGTCCCCAATAAGTTGGAATTTGACCAGCAATCAACCACTGATTCCACAGTTTTCCTGCAATATAGGAACCTTCGACATTCACATCTTGCCCATGATCAATAATTGGGTCTTTTTCTGCATTCACACGCAGTCGTGCATCCCATTGTGCACCACCAGCATTTAACTCAAGAGCTGCTTGATATTGTGACTTTTGCTCATCCGCAAATTTTTGTGGGATATTTTGTGGATCAGTTTCGGCAAATAATGCGAGTTTGACAGGTGCATTTTCTGTTTCTAGATGAGTACGGACTTGATCGATTAGTTTTCGTTGAACTGAATTTTCAATTTGAGCATTCGATAAAGCCCGTTGTATTTCTTCGCTACTCAATGGCCAAGTTGATGTGCTAATTTGAATCACACCTTGTTGATTCAGCCAATTTAGATCTGTACGTAAATCTTCATTATTTAAGACAATTCCTTGCGCCATGGCAGGTAATGAAAAAGCTGACAAAACAGCCAAAGACATTAATTTTAAATATTTATCTTTCATCTACGTTTAAAATCCTAGCTATTTTGTCAAACATCATAACGATATTTTTCATTTTTAAAGCATATGTATATCAATATTTGCAGAATTGATACACGAAAGAAAGTGATGAACAAACAAGATAATCAACTGAAATCATCGTGCTCTTCTTCGCTCATCTCCTATCTATGTTTTTAAGCTTAATTAGACCGATACGTTAAAAACCATTCGGATTTTTCTTTTGCCAGTTCCAGCTATCTAACAGCATATCTGCTAAGCCAAACTGAGGTTGCCAACCTAACTCTGCTACAGCACGGGTATTATCGGCAAATGATGTCGCAACATCTCCAGCACGACGTGGTGCAAATTCAAAAGGAATTTGAATACCATTCACTTTTTCAAATGCAGTGGCAATTTCAAGTACAGAACAACCATTCCCAGTACCAATATTCCATGCACGGCAGCCCTGCGCATTTAGCCGATTATTTAAGGCACATAAATGTGCGTTGGCTAAATCTACAACATGAATATAATCACGAACGCCTGTGCCATCTATTGTCTCGTAATCATTGCCAAAAATAGACAATTTTTCACGTCGCCCTACCGCAACTTGGGTGACATAAGGCATTAAATTATTTGGAATCCCTTGCGGATCCTCACCAATTTGACCGCTTTTATGAGCACCAACTGGATTAAAATAACGTAATAAAGCAATGGACCAACGCGTATCTGATTCTGCCATTTTTTCCAATAACTGCTCGACAATCAACTTGGTGTAACCATAGTTATTGCTTGGCATACCTGTTGGCATCGTTTCATTTAAGGGTGAAACATTGGATTCATCATAAACGGTTGCAGATGAACTAAAGACCAGATTAAAGACATCTGCGCGTTCCATCGCTTTGATCAAGCTAATAGAACCCGAAATATTATTTTCAAAATACTTCAGTGGAAATTCTTGGCTTTCACCCACTGCTTTTAGACCAGAAAAATGAATAACAGCGTCAATATTATGGCTGTTAAAAATCTGATCTAGAATTTGTTGATCTAAAATATCACCTTCAATGAAGTCTAATGTTTTAGAGGTTAGCGTTTGTACACGCTTTAAAGATTCTGCTGAACTATTCGATAAGTTATCGAGTACAACCACCTCATGGCCAGCATTTAAAAGCTCTAGACAGGTGTGCGAACCAATAAAACCTGCACCACCTGTAACTAATACTTTAGACATGTTCCTTTCCCATTAAAATATTGATGAGCCCTTGTGTCGACGCATCTAAACTGGATAAATCGCTCTGTTCACCATTCAAAATAGGCAGTAGCTGATTGGCAATTTCTTTGCCTTTTTCTACACCCCATTGATCGAAGGGATTGATATTCCATAGTACAGACTGAACAAAGACTTTATGTTCATACATCGCAATCAACATACCTAGACTATATGGGTTAAGTTCTTGTAACAGTATCGTTGTACTTGGCTGGTTGCCTTCGTATTGCTTATAGCTTTCTAATGTAGCAACTTCGGCTGGATCTAAAGCTTGATTACCAAAAGCCAACAGCCGAGACTGTGCCAAACAGTTTGAAAGTGCCAAATGATGTTGTTCAATTAAGGACTCGGCATTGTCCACATAGGTAAATTGCTGCGCCTTATAACGTTGTACAGGTGCGATAAAATCACTACTAACGGATTGTGTACCTTGATGTAACAACTGGTAGAAAGCATGTTGTGCATTCGGTCCAACTTCCCCCCAAATAATCGGGCAGGTATCCCATTGTACTTTTTGATCATTACGCTGGATCGATTTACCATTCGACTCCATTTCAAGTTGTTGTAAATAGGCAGAAAAATACTTTAAGCGGCCATCATAAGGTAAGACTGCATGGGTCTGTATATCTAAGAAATTATTATTCCAAGCTCCTAACAAACCCATCAGCACAGGAATATTTTTTTCAAAGGCGCATTTTGAAAATGCTGATCAAGCGCATGCGCACCCGCTAAAAATTGCTTAAATCCGTCTACGCCAATGGTGAGCGCAATGGGCAAACCAATGCAAGACCACAATGAATAACGACCACCGACCCAATCCCACAATAAGAATTGGTTTTCAGCAGCGATACCCCAAGCAGTCATTTTTTCAGGCTTAGTCGATACCCCAATAAAATGATGTTTCAAAATTTGTGGTTCTTGCCCCAAAGCTTTTTCCAACCAAATACGAACTGTTTGTGCATTGGATAAAGTATCAATCGTACCAAAGGATTTGGATGAAATCACAAATAACGTTGTTTCTGGACGTAACTGATGTAATAAGTCTGAAAGCTGAGTCCCATCAATGGTTGAGACAAAATGAATATTTAAAGGCTTTTCAGTGGTTTTTTTAAAATCAGATAAGGCATGACTAACCATCAACGGACCTAAATCTGAACCGCCTACCCCAATATTCACCACATTTTGTATGACTTCACCTGTGGCACCCCGACATTGCCCAGCATGGATTTTATCCACCAAGGCATACATACGTTCAAGTTGAGTATGTACCAACGCTGCAACATCTGCATGCTGCGGTGTATCTTTCGGTAAACGTAGTGCCCAATGCATGGCTGCACGTTGTTCAGTATAATTAATACTTTCAGATGAAAATAATCGTTTAATCCACGGTTTTAAATTTTGCGCATCTGCCCACTGTACTAAGTGCTGCAATACTTTTTGATTAATACGATGCTTACTAAAATCAAATAAAATTGGCGCTAAAGACACGCTGAATCGATCAAATCGTTGCGGATCTTCAGCGAATAATTGTGTTAAATGCTTTAAATTAAACTCTACTTTTAACTCATTCAAACCTGAAATTACAGTATCTAAGTTTTCAACAGGATAGGGATAAATTGGCGCAGCCATTAGCGTCCTACTCCCATATAAGCAAAGCCTTGTGATTTGACATAGGCAGGATCATAAATATTTCGACCATCCAAAATTAGTGGATGCTGCATGGTTTTAAGCAATGCAGGATAATCTGGGCTCCAATATTGCTTCCACCCTGTCAGTAGGCACAATGCATGTGCATCTTGAGTCGCTTCGTACTGGTCCTTGCAATAGATTAGATCTGTACGTTGTCCATATTCTTTTTCGATTTCAGGCAAGGCTTGAGGATCATGTAATTTTACAATCACACCCTGCGCCCACAGGGCATTTAACATCGCATGAATCGGCGATTGTTGAATACGACCCGTATTTTCCTTAAAGGCAGCGCCCCAAATCGCAACCGTTTTCCCTGCTAAGTTGCCTTGATAGTAATTCCACAACTTGCGGAACAAGATTTCTTTTTGCTGTTCGTTAATGTCCCAAACTTGTGCCAACAATTGGCTATTGGCACCGCTACCCAATACGGTATGCGTTAAAGTCTGAATATCATGGGAAAAATTTTCCCACCAAACCCGCGCCAGGCGACAAATATGATCCACCGATTCGACTATCTGCAGCCATACCTTGACGGACATATTCGATATCAATGCCAAGCTTTTCTGCAACAACAGCAAGGTCATTAATATAACTAATTCGCGTTGCCAACATACCGGAAATACTCAGTTTTGTGAACTCAGCATCTAATACAGGCATAAATAGATATTGATTGTCTCTTGGGAATAAAGGCCGCAGTAATTCCTTTATTTTGATTTGAGTTTTCTCATCACTACACCCCACAATGAGTGGCTCTGCCTGAGTCATACTGGATAGTGCATTACCTTCTTGGATCATATCGGGTAAATAAACCCACTGATCATGAGGCAAATGACCTTGAAATTTATCCGTACCGTGTAGCCCCAAGGTAGAAGCATTGATCATCAGTTTTGGATGGATGATTGGGCGCAATTTTAATTGTTTTAAAATTTCAACACCCTGATATTCTTCTGTTGGTAGAAAACTGAAAAAATACGCATCAATATCAAATGGAATTTGATCAAAATTGCAGTAACTTAAAAAACCCTTTTCTAGTTGCTTATCCAGAAGATGTTTCACTGCATCATCTTGTGTATAAAATTGTTCAGAATTTGTTTTTTTAAGGACATTGCACCAAAATATGTGATGCCCACACTCCGCCAACAATGCAGCCAACACACCTGCATAAAGGGTTTGTCCAAAGACTGCAACTTTCATCAATTTACCTTTATTTATAATTTGAGTTCTTGAATCAAATTCTTAAACGCGTCACCCAATTTTGGATGATCAATACCATAATGTAGTACTGCTTTTAAATAGCCTAGTTTACTTCCGCAATCGAAAGTCTGGCCTTTCATACGATAGGCTTCAACTACATCTGTTTGCTGTAGCATCGCTATTGCATCCGTTAATTGAATTTCGTTACCCGTACCTTTGGGGGTTTGCTCAAGTAAAGTCATAATTTGAGCAGGGAGAATATAACGCCCCACCACTGATAAATTTGATGGTGCGGTACCGACAGCAGGTTTTTCGACAATGCCTTGCATTTGAATGCTATGCCCTTCAGTAGGTATTTTAGCAACATCAACAATACCGTATTGATCCACCAAATGATCAAGTACAGCTTCCACCATAATTTGTGCTGCTTGAGTCTCGTTAAAGCGTTGGATCATCAAACTGAGATCATTCTCTGCTTCAACATCTTTAACCAATACATCAGGCAGTAATACCGCAAAATCCTCTTCACCAACAACTGCTTTTGCACACAGTACAGCATGTCCTAAACCGAGTGGATGTGGTTGACGTACGCTAATCACACTGACATGCGGTGGAAGAATTTCTGTAATTTCTTTAAGCAAATCAAATTTTTTCTTATTTTCTAAAGTTGTTTCAAGTTCAAAGTTGCGATCAAAGTAGTTTTCAATTGATGATTTTGAACTATGTGTCACCAAAATAATCTGTTCAATACCTGCTGCGACGGCTTCACGTACCACATATTCAATAGCCGGACGATCAACAACAGTGACCATTTCTTTAGGAATAGATTTACTTGCAGGAAGAAAACGAGTGCCAAGGCCTGCGACTGGGAGAATAGCTTTTTTGATCATTGCATTTTACACAAAATAAGATGTTATTTACGAAGAGAATCAGCTTGAGAATTGTGCTGATTAGAGAAGCGCACTGCACCAACTTCTTGATCTGGTGCATTAATTCCTTCTTTTTTCAGCATTACTTTAACTGTTTTAAACATAATTTTAAAATCTAGCCAAATTGAATGGGTATCCACATATTCGACATCTAAATCAAACTTTTCTTCCCAAGATAAATTATTACGACCACTAACTTGAGCGAGTCCTGTCATACCAGGCTTCACCTCATGACGGCGCATTTGATGTTCAGAGTAATGTTCTAAGAAATCTTTCATTTGTGGTCGAGGACCAACAATACTCATTTCACCCTTTAATACATTTAAAAGCTGTGGCATTTCATCTAGAGTAGTTGCACGCAATTTATGCCCAAATGGCGTAATTCTTTGATCATCAGGTAAAGGATTGCCTTCCTTATCAAAGGCATCTTTCATCGATCTAAACTTAATCATCTTAAAAATTTTAGCGTCTTTTCCTGGTCGTTCTTGCAGAAAAAAAATAGGAGAACCTAAATTTTGACGAACTTTATACGCTACTAAGAGGAAAACTGGGAATAAAATAATTAAAGCTATGCAAGCAATTAAAAAATCTAAAATTCTTTTAATCATTGTTTCAACCACTTTTCTTAAAGAGAAAATTATACTAAGCACAGTATATATAATCCCATAAGTTTGTTAATTAAAAATTACCAGATTGTACAACCATAATTCGATTTAGTTTTCAAAATATATTTGATGGTATTTTTTTACCATCTCTTGCATACTAAATTTCTCTAATGCACGTTTGCGAGCTTTAGAACCCAACTCAATAACAAGCTCTCTATTGAAAATAAATTTTTTTATACATTCTTTCAAACCTTCAGCATCACCATCATATAGCAAACCAGTTTGACCATCTAAAACCACTTCAGGTATTCCTTCAACTTTTGTAGATATAGCAGGAATTCTGAAAAATGCAGCTTCAACAAAATTAAGGCCAAAAGCCTCCCATTTAGATGGTTGACATATCACATCCACTGAGTTTAAAAATTTATTTTTATCATAAATCCACCCCACAATATTTATAGTTGATTCCAACTGTAATTCTTTTATCATACTTTCACATTTAGATTTTAATTCTCCATTACCTGCTAATGTAAATCTTACATCAGGATTAGAATCAAGAACACCTTCTACTTTCAAAAGATATATAGCATTGATAAATTCTATTGGATTTTTTTGATCATCTAATCTAGCAAAAAAAGCAAAATTCAAACCTGAATTGGGACTAGATGAATTATCTGATACTTGGAATTTCGAAAAATCCACACCGTTATATATAGTTTTAGTATTAGCAATAGGATAATATTTTTTATAAAAATCATTAACAGTAATATTATAATGACCAAAATATAAAGAAAACAATTCCGCAAAATAGAAAATAATTCTTTTAAAAAAAAGGATATGGCTATGAAATGCAATACCATGAACTGTATGCACAATTTTCTTACATCCTGCCAATCGAGCAGATATTCTTGCTATAATACCTGGTTTAGTTGAATTAGTATGAATAATATCAAAATTATAAAGTTTAAAAATTTTATATAAATCTTTAAACGCATAATAATCATGCTTGCCTATTTCCCTTTTTAGATTAGGCACTTCAATAATAGTAACACCAATTTCATTAAATTGATTAATAAAATCTTCACTAAAGTCTTCAAGTTTAGCACATATCATATATAGATCATGATTTTTACAATCCAAGCTAGACATAATATCCAAAGAAACCTGCTGAGCTCCGGATAACTGAGGTACAACTTGGACATGAGCGATTTTCACTTTAAATCCTTACTAATAATTTGGTTTTCATAAACTTTTATATACTTTTCAACCATAATTTTCATATCAAAATTTTTGGATCGGTTATATGTATATTTTGCACACTCATCATAAAAAAACTTATCATTATAAAGTTTTAAAATCAATTTGCCCAAACTCTCAGTATTATTATTAAATAAATATTGAGGATTATTAACAACAAAATCTAACCCATCAACATTGGAAGCTACAAACGGCTTACCTGTTGACATAGCCTCTAAAGCAGCTAAAGAAAGACCCTCAAAATTTGATGCTAATATATTAACATCAGCCATATGCATCAAATTAAAAATATCTCCTCTAGAGCCAAGAAAAAAAACTCTATCTGATAGATTATTCTCTTTAACTAACAACTCAATATCATTTTTCCCTGTTCCCTCTCCAGCAAATAAAACTTTAATATTGGATGGCAAATTTTTAAGCGTATCAACAATAACTTTATGATTTTTTTGAGATGTAAATCTTGCAGACATTAAAAGTAAAAAGTCATTTTCATTAAGTTTGTATTGGGTTCTCTTAGAAGGTAATGCACAATTAATAGCATTAACATCAATAGCATTCTCAATAATTGTTAATTTATCAGCCTTTACAGTTAAATTTGAATAAACAAAATCAAATACCTGCTGAGACAAGCAAACGATATGTGAAAATTTTTTATATATAAAATTTTCAATATATTTAAACAAAAAATTTGATGCTCTTCGATTGAAAGAATTATGTTCTGTAAAAACAATAGGTGCTGAATTCTTATTCAGAATTCGTCCCAATGCAACTTGATAAGAACTAGGAAAAATATGTACATGTACAACATCATACTTATCTAAATACTTGGATATTTTATAAGCAAAATAAGGATTAAATCTATTCGCATTTTTTGACAACTTAATTACATGAATATTTGATTCCTCAAGCTCACGTAAAAAATGTGATTCATGTCCATCTATTAACAGCACATCAACATTTATATTTTTTTCCAGTAATGCTTTAGATAAATTAACTACAAATCTTGCACCACCACTAGTTTCTGGTAAAAAATCAATAACCTGCAATATATTCACAAAAACCTCAACAATTAAATCAGATATAACATTGATATACTTATAATTAAAATATCGTAAAATACGACTGAAATTACTTCAACATATTTATTTTTCATATTTAGACTCTAAATTTTACTTTTGATATTATAGTAAAAAATAACAAATAAGTAATCATTGTAACATATGCGCCAATCCAACCATGAAATAAATAAAAAACTGAAAATACTCCTACCAAAAGTAGCATTTTATTACCATAAAATTTCTTAGCTATAAAAAAACCTAGTGATAATATAATCACAATATAAAGAATATAAAAAATGAAACTTTCTTGAAGTATAATTAACCAACCAGCCAATCCTGGATTTGAATTCCAATCACCACGTGAGGAAAACAACATGTAAACCATAGCTTGGGCTAGAGTTGGAGTATCTTGGGTACCAAATATTTTTAAAAAAATTGTTTGTATAACACCCTCCCCCCAATATGGTAAAATTCTATTAGAATTATAAGCTTGGATCAGTTTCTCTGAATTCTCCCATATTAAAGCAATGTGATAATTATGTTGAAACCTATTAAAGATAAAATATAAACTTTCATCCAATAGTGTAATATAACTATTTTTATCAACTACTTCAAAAATTGAAAAAATACTATCATTTGATCTCATAGCCCATTTCATTAAGACTAAATATGGAACCAAAAATAATACTAATACGAAAAAAAACAAATATACAATAAGATTCTTTAAAGAAACTCTTAAAAACTCTTTTCTACAAGCATAAATAAAGAAAACTAATAACACGCCCCCCATCCATCCTCGAAGTGTACTAGAAACAATAAATAAAATACTATTCAAAGAAAATAACTTATTAGATTTAATAAAAGGAGAAAACAATATGTAAAATAAGTCAGCTGGAAGTAGCACAAAAAATGTATTCAAAATTGGATTAGTAGCTTTTACCGAAACTCCTGCTATATTAGTACCATAGTATGCATTGTATAACAAAAATAAAAGTTGAAATGAGAATAAAACAAATGCCCCTTTATTATATATATAAAATTCATTTCTTATACCTTTTACTTGTTTAAAAATAAAAAATACAATAAAAATAATACAACAAGCTAACAACTGAAAAATAAAAGCCACAAAGAAACTTGAAGACTTTAAATTAAACAAAGTAAGTTCTATATCAACCCTATTGCTATTAAAACCAATAATTGCAAATATAAAATTAACAATCAAATAAAACAACATTAACAAATAGAAAGGATTAATTTTCAGCATAAAAAATTCTCATATCACAATCTACTAACATAACGCATCAACATACATTTATAAGTAGCAATAATCAATCCAACCAGAAAAACGGAATACCACATATACAATTTAATCAATGCAGCCCATATTTTAATTTACTTCTCAACCTTACTAAAACAAAAAAAGTGTTAGGCATATATGTTGCTATCTTAAATAAAACTTGTGGGATACCAATG
>NZ_LQXP01000029.1:0-45244 GCF_003268405.1 Acinetobacter sp. CFCC 11171
ATATAAAGTTGAATTATACAATGACTTTCGAAAAATCTAATTTGTGGCAGTCCATTTTTGATGATAAGTAAAATTAAGACGAATTCCATAATTGATAATCCAGTCAATATTAGTGCTGAATTAAAGCTATATTTAATAGATTCTTGAACATAAGAGTAACTCACATACTGGATTATAGTGATAAAGATAAACATCACTAATATTTTGGTATATTTTGCTTTTAAGATTAGTAATGGTTCTTGATTCATTCTTTTGTATAGTATTGATTGTTGTGGCAGTATGATATTTAAAGCATAAAAAAATCACCCTAAAAGGGTGATTTTTTTACTTTAAAATAAGTTTTAAAACTTATTTTTCAACGCCAGCAGCTTGACCTGCATATTTAGCGTTTGCATAGTCCCAGTTCACTAGGCTTTCTAAGAAAGTAGAGATGTATTTAGGACGAGCGTTACGGAAGTCGATGTAGTAAGCGTGTTCCCAAACGTCGATAGTCAACACAGCAACTTTACCGTGAGCAAGTGGAGTGTCAGCATTTGAAGTTTTAAGGATAGAAAGGTTACCGTTTACTTCGTCAGCAACTAACCAAGCCCAACCTGAACCGAACTGAGTTGCAGCAGCATTTGCAAATTCTTCAGCGAATTTTTCGTAAGAACCGAAAGCTTCGTCGATTTTAGCTGCTAAAGCGCCAGTAGCTTTACCGCCACCGTTTTTAGCCATACAGTTCCAGTAGAATGTGTGGTTCCATACTTGAGCTGCATTGTTGAAGATACCAGCTTTAGAAGCATCGCCTTTAACAGCAGTGATGATTTCTTCTAAAGTTTTGCCAGCAAGGTCAGTACCTTCAATTGCTTTGTTTAGGTTAACCACATAAGTATTGTGGTGTTTGTCGTGATGGTATTCTAAAGTTTCTTTGCTGATGTGCGGAGCAAGATCTTCGTAACCGTAAGGTAACGCTGGTAAAGTAATCGTTGTCATGTTTTCAATTCCTTGCATTTTGCTGGGTTTTGACATTAAGTGCCGTTATTGTAATAGATTCTTGCAGTAAAATGCGCATTGCTTATAAATAACAATACAGAATAAAGCCTGAAAATATACGTATAACGACTGAGCCAAAGACCAAGACGATTTAAATTAAATCGGGTTATTTAATTCGAAATAACTATACTCAATATTGAACTGTTCTGAAATAGCTTTTGCGAGTCGTTGTACACCATATCTTTCAGTTGCATGATGTCCGCAGGCATAATAATGCACATTTAATTCTTCAGCTTCGTAAAAAGTACGTTCACTCACTTCACCTGAAATATACGCATCACAATCTAATGCAGCGGCTTTGCCAATAAAGTCTTGTGCGCCACCCGTACACAAACCAATTTTTTGAATCGATGGTTTATCTGCCGGCAGGTGAATGACATCAAATCCTAATTTTTCAGAAACGAAGTCTTTAAACGCCGCTGGAGTCATTGCTTGTTTTATATAACCAACATTACCAATAGGATTGCGCTCAGTAGGATCTAAGGCTTCAATATTCTCTAATTCGAGCAAATCTGCTATCGCTGCATTATTACCTAAAGTAGGGTGACTATCTAAAGGTAAGTGATAGCCAACTAATGAAATATCTTTTTTGATCAGGCTTTTGATTCGTTTGCCACGCATACCTGTGATTGGGTAAGCTTCACCTTTCCAAAAATAACCATGGTGTACCAATAGCAAATCAGCTTTTGCTGCTATCGCGGCTTCAATCGCTGTTTGTGACGCGGTAACTGCACATAAAATTTTATGCACTTCTGCTGAGCCTTCAATTTGCAAGCCGTTGGGAGCATAGTCCTTAAATTCATGTGCTTTGAGTGTGCTGTCACACCATTGAATAATTTCACTTAACTGAGCCATATACTGTCCAAAATCTCAAAGAGATGCATCAAAATTTACGATTGTTTAAATTGTAACTAAAGAATCACAAATCTCTGTGTTTATTTTTAAGTTTGTTGAAAATATTACATTACAATACGATATAAATTATTTAGCCATCAATGAATTATAAAATTTAGAGGATATAGACGTGCGTCGGACCTTTACATGGTTACCTTGGGTATTATTAATACTTGTGATCATCGGTTTCTTTACATGGCAACAGGTTCAAAAACCTAAAGCACCCATTGCCCCAGATGGGGTTAAAATGCCTGCAGAAAAGGTTGAGCCCCTCATTGATACGTCGCGTACAGGCGGTGTAGTTTCGTATAGTGCTGCGGTAAAAGTTGCTGCTCCAGCGGTTGTCAATATTTTCACTACGCAAAAAGTGAAACAATTGGATCATCCTTTATTAAATGATCCTGTTTACCGTGAGTTTTTTGGTAATCAACTTCCAGATCAAACCAATCAAAACGAAAATAGTTTAGGTTCAGGTGTGATTGTTCGTCCAGATGGCTATATTTTGACGAATAACCACGTGATCGCACAGGCCGATCAGATCGTTGTGGCTTTACATGATGGTCGTCGTGCTGAAGCGAAAGTTGTGGGCACAGACCCAGATACAGACTTAGCTGTGATTAAGATTGAAATGAGTCAATTACCGGTTTTACCGTTTAAGCTAAGTGGCAATGAAGTCGGTGATGTCGTCCTAGCGATTGGTAACCCTTTTGGCGTGGGTCAGACGGTTACGCAAGGGATTATCTCAGCTACAGGTCGTTCAGATTTGGGAATCAACACTTACGAAGACTTTATTCAAACAGATGCTGCGATCAACCCCGGCAACTCTGGTGGTGCTTTAATTGATGTTGCAGGAAACTTAATTGGTGTAAATACCGCGATCTTCTCGCAGTCAGGTGGCTCTTTGGGGATTGGTTTTGCCATTCCTGCAAAAGTGTGCCAACAAGTGCTGAACGCCATTTTAAAAGATGGGCGAGTGGTACGTGGTTGGTTAGGTATTAGTTTACTTCCAATTAAACAAGAAAATATTTTAGATCCACGGGTGAATGGCGTGATTGTCGCAGATGTCATTCGCAATGGACCTGCAGCACAAGCAGGTTTAAAACGTGGTGATAAAATCATGAAAGTGAATAATGAGCTAATTACCTCGACTTCGCATTTAATCAACTACGTTGCACAACAAGCGCCATTGAGCACTATGCAAATTGACATTGAGCGAGACGGAAAGGCGATGACATTACCTGTACAAGTGGGAGAGCGTAAACCGCAAACTCAAAACAGTGACTCGCAATATATTCCATTACCCCGCTAGCATAGAAAATCCCTCGTCATGAGGGATTTCTTTTGAGTACCTTTTTTTGTATATCGCTTTGAAGAGCATCGTTTGGGCCAAACAATGTGCTTTGTAATTGAAATATCAATTACAAAAATGCATTGCACACTTTGCTGAATTTGGCTTAATTTATAAGCAATAATAATCAGATAAGCGTATAAGAATATGAGCTTTTTACCCGCAGAACATGCTAAAGTTTTATCCAGTCAAGCCAATTTAGATATCGCCTTATATAAGACACGTTTGGCTTTGCTGATTGAGGAAAATGCCAAACAGGGGAATACCGCCGTATTTACGGTTTTACCCAAGCATTTAGCTTTAGAAGAGATTCGAAGTTTATCTGCTGAGCTTACAGAATTGGGATATCAAGTTCGATTTGAAGTGAATGAATTCTTCTATAATTTTAATGTCTACTGGATTTGATTCGGGATTCACTGCATTTAAGGTCCTAAGTTAAAAACAAGATGAAACCCTTTAGAAAACCACGATAAGCGTAGTTTTCTAAAGCCGTTTTATAACGCAGTAACTTATTTAGATTTTTGATAGTCATTAATGACTTCAAGTGCCGCACGAAAGGCTTCTTGAGTCGCCGGTGCGCCACAATATGGCAAACTATGAAGTAACACTTCCTGAATTTCTTCTACAGTCGCCCCATTATTTAAAGCCCCTCGGACATGACCTTTGAGTTCTGTCGGACTTTTTTGTGCAGTTAAAAAGGCAATGGTAATCAGTGAGCGATATTTACGGGGTAATACGCCTTCACGTTGCCAAGTTGAACCCCATGCATGCTCATTAATCCAATCTTGCAATGGTTGAGTAAATGGCACGGTATTGTCTTGAGCACTTTTGACGAAACTTTCACCCATAACTTCAGTACGAACTTTTAAGCCATTTTCATAATCTTGTTGTGACATGTAGCAAACCCTCTGTGATGTAATTTTGCAGTACAGCCTATACCTTTGACTCTGCGATACCATTGGCTGATGGTCGTATAAAAAAGCCATCCCATTGTTTAACAGTGGAATGGCTTTTATTTTGAGAAAAATAAAGCTTAAAAGCGATGCAGAAGCTGATTAATAACGCAGGAAGGCTTCTGGTTCATCATCGGTGTGTTGTTGCTTTTTCACTTCTGGTGCAATGGTTAAATGTGGATTGGATAGCTCAAGTTCGTGGATGAGTTGCATATCGAAAACATCTGTGAGCATACTGTCATAGCGTTGAATGTTGTAAGTGCTGAGCTGTTCAGCTTCGGAGGCAGTAATGACTTTTTGTGCAATGGCATCGGCTATATGTGCTTCAAAAGTTAAACCTTTGAATTGACCTTTAGATTCAGCTTTTTTAAATTGGTTCCACAGCGGTTCAATTTTCAACAATTGTAAAAAGGCATTTTCCATACGACCAGAAACTTCATCTGCTGCAGTGCTGTAATACACGTGCTTTTTGAGTTCTTGGCGGAAAGTATTGTCTAGCATCATTTGAGTGGCAACTTCACGTTTTAAATGGTCTGTAGGTTTGGCAACAACTCGTCCAAACGGAAAGCAGATGATTTTTACTACGCTTGCTGCTAGTCGCATTGGGAAGTTGTCAAATAAGCCCTGGAAAGCTTTTTCAACATTGTACAAAGCTTTATCTAATGCAAGTTGCGCATGTAATTGTTCAGCTTCACTTCTTTGACCTTGTTCATAATATTTAAGAATAGCCGTTGCTATAAATAAATAAGAGTGAATGTCTGCAAGTCGGCCAGAGAGCATTTCTTTACGTTTAATATCGCCGGCTAAAAGGCCAAGACACATATCTGCAGTCAGCGCGAAATCGGCACTGAATCGATTAATTTTTTTATAGTAGGGGCGGCTAAATTCATCTGCTGAAGCTGGTGAGTCGGATGGGCCACCTGTGAACGCATAAGCAAAGGCGCGTGCAGTTCGGTTAAAGGTATAGCCTAAGTGCTTAAAGAGCATTTCATTGAATGTATTGAGTGCAGCGTTTTTATCTTCGGCTTGAAGTAATTGTAGCTCTTCAAATAAATATGGATGGCACCGCATTGAGCCTTGTCCAAAAATCATCAGAGAGCGACTTAGAATATTGGCACCTTCGACAGTAATTGACACAGGAATGGCCTGATAATTCAAAGCTAAAAAATTACGAGGTCCCATTTGCACGGCACGTCCACCGACGATGTCCATGCCATGATTCACCACTTTCCGCATGGTTTCAGTGGCATAGTATTTGGCCATTGCAGTCATTACAGCAGGTTTGCCGCCTTGGTTTAAACCACAAGTCACCAAATAGCGAAATGCTTCAAGCATATAAGCGTCTGATGCGATATCACTCGAAGCTTCTTGTACACCTTCAAAATTACCTACAGAAATTTTAAACTGCTGACGAACTTTGGCAAATGCACCAACATTTAAATATGCCATTTCTCCGGCTGCCGTTGACAAAGCTGGGAGTGAAATGCCACGACCGACCGCTAAACATTCCATAAGCATACGCCAGCCTTTACCGGCATTTTCTATCCCACCAATGATCCAGTCTAAGGGAATAAAGACATCTTTACCTTCAACTGTCCCATTCATAAATGGTGAGCCTGGATTATGACGAGGGCCTGTAATGACACCGTCATGACTCGCCGGTAGCAGCGCGCAGGTGATGCCATATTCCGTTTTATTTTTATCTCCCAATAAGCCATCTGGATCGTATAACTTAAATGCCAGACCAATGACGGTGGCAATTGGTGCAAGGGTAATCCAGCGTTTGGAGAAGTTCATGTTTAAGCCGAGCACTTGTTGGCCCTCAAAAGTGCCATAACAGACGACACCTGTATCTGGAATGGCGCCTGCATCTGAGCCTGCTTCAGGGCTGGTGAGTCCAAAACATGGAATTTCTTCACCTTTTGCAAGGCCAGGGAGGTATCTGTCTTTTTGTGCTTCGGTACCATAGTGTAGAAGTAATTCCCCCGGTCCAAGAGAGTTGGGCACCATACAACTGACTGCGGCAGTCAGTGATCGGGATGCAATCTTGCTCATGACACGGCTTTGTGCAAATGAACTAAATTCACGTCCTCCATACGATTTTGGAATCACCAGTCCTAAGAAGCCATTATCTTTAATGAATTGCCAAGCTTCTGGTGGGAGGTCTTTGTGTTTATGGTGAATATCCCACTCGTTGAGCATGGCACAAAGTTGCTCGACTTCATTATCAATGAAGGATTGTTCTTCAGCGCTGAGCTGAGGGTAGGGATAAGCCTCAAATTTTTTCCAATCAGGCGCGCCCATAAATAGCTCTTTTTCCCACCAACTTGTTCCTGCATCTAACGCTTCACGTTCCGTAGTACTCATACTCGGCATCGCATTTGCTAAGGTTTTATAGGCAGGTTTGGTGAGTAGATTGAGCCTCAGTGGATCAATCAACACAATTAAACTTAAAGCAATAAGCGGGATGCCAAGTATTAATGACCATGGGGTTAAAAAGGCGAGTGCAATTGAAACAAATATCAGTGTTATTGCGCCTACAGCTCGTGAAAGTTCAAAGAAAAAAACGGCCCAAAGAGCAAAAATAAAGAGTACTGCACTGAGTATAAATAGCATTTGTTATGGCTCCAGTGACAAGGGCCAGAGCGTTATGCGTTTAAAACAGCCTACATGCGTTTAAAAATGATCTCATCTTTTGTCTTTCTGATTTTAAAGTGCATGAGACTGTCAAAATGGCATCACTCGGCTGGTGAGTTTGATTGGACAATTGCGCGAATATAATGAAAGCGCAAATAAAGTGTTATCAATAGATTGATTAATAAATAATCACAACACAATCCCTATCGGGCAAAGAAATGTCACATTACGTAAATTTGGATGATTCGATATACTGGATAACGTTTAAGGAACGCACTATTTTCAAAAGATCATATAGTGGTAAATGAATTGGGCTGAGTGTGAAAGCCACAAAAAAGCCTCAATCAATGAGGGCTTTAATTTGCGATGTTTTAAATCTTTGCGTGATTAGGCTTCAATCGTTTGAACTGCAATTTTCTTTGCAGGATCAGTTTTACGACGTACCGTAGGTACTGGCTCACCATAGTATTGACGGTCAGCAAAGTAGCTTGAACGGACCATTGGTGCAGCCCAAATGTTTTTGAAACCAAGCTTTTGACCATGTGCTGTGTAACGATCAAACTCTTCAGGTGTAACGAAACGATCGATCGGTGCATGTTCTTTAGAGGGCTGTAAGTACTGACCAATGGTGACATAGTCAACATCGTGTGCTTTTAAGTCGTCTAATAACGCGATCACTTCTTCTTCAGTTTCACCAATACCGACCATCAAACCACATTTGGTTGGAACATCTGGGCAGTATTCTTTAAACATTTTTAATAAGTTTAGAGAGTGTTGGTAGTCAGAACCCGGACGCATTGCTTTATACAAACGTGGCACGGTTTCAATATTGTGGTTAAACACATCAGGTGGACACTCCGTCATAATACGAAGGGCAACATCCATACGACCACGGAAGTCAGGAACTAGAATTTCCAAAAGTGTTTTTGGACTCAAGTCACGAGCTTCTTTAATACAGTCAACAAAGTGCTGTGCGCCGCCATCAACTAGGTCATCACGGTCGACCGACGTAATTACGGCATATTTCAAACCAAGATTGGCAATGGTTTCTGCCATGTGACGTGGTTCATCTGGGTCAAGAGCATTGGGACGACCATGCGCAACGTCGCAGAATGGGCAACGACGAGTACAGATATCGCCCATAATCATAAAGGTTGCAGTACCGCCACCGAAACATTCAGGTAAGTTCGGGCAAGCCGCTTCTTCACACACGGTATGTAATTTTTGTGCGCGCAAAGTTGTTTTAATACGTTGAACTTCATCAGGGGCAGCCATTTTGACCCGAATCCAGTCAGGCTTACGAGGCGTTTCAACCGTTGGCACAACCTTCACAGGTATGCGAGCGACTTTTTCTGCGCCACGAAGTTTTACACCCTGTACAGGTTTACGGTTCTCAGACATATTCAACTTTTCCACTGTTTTTGACGAGGAGATATTCAAAAAATTAGCTCGATCATTATAGCGGACTTGAGCTTAAATAGGGGGAAAACGATATTCATATAATAAATGTGGTTATCACATAATATATGTGAGCTAAATATCCAAAAAAGTTAGGATATACGTCATAATACAGCCTAGATTAAAGAATATTTGTAAAGGAGCGTTGAATGCCACGTAAGAAAGAGGTCGTTAGTGGAACTTTCGTGAAATACGATGCGGTAGTTCTGGGTTCTGGCCCTGCGGGTGAAGGCGCTGCAATGAAACTTGCTAAATCAGGTAAGCGAGTTGCAATTGTAGATATGCGTGAACAGCTTGGTGGTAACTGTACCCATGTAGGAACAATTCCAAGTAAAGCATTGCGTCAGACCGTTTCAAGCATTTTACGTTACCAACGTGACCCTATGTTCCAAAAAGTCGGTGAATGGAAACAGTTCACGATGAAACAGGTGTTACGTAATGCGCATAAAGTGATTCAACAACAAGTTGAAACGCATTCACGTTTTTATGACCGTAATAAAATTGATATTTTCCACGGCCGTGCGTATATCCAAGATCAAAACACTGTTTGATTTTTAGCAATGAAGGTATGACGGAAACTTTAGTATTCCAGCAATTAGTGATTGCTACAGGTTCACGTCCTTACCGTCCAGCTGCTTTAGACTTTAATCATCCTCGCGTATTTGATTCAGACAAAATTTTGGATCTGGATTATTCAATCCAAAAAATCATCATTTATGGTGCAGGTGTGATTGGTTGTGAATATGCGTCTATCTTTATTGGTCTAGACCACAAAGTTGATTTGATCAATACACAGCACAAATTACTCAGTTATTTAGACGATGAAATCTCAGACGCCTTGTCATACCGTTTACGTGAGCAGGGTGTACTGATTCGCCACAACGAACAGATTGATCATCTTGAAACACATGATGATCACGTGGTTCTTCACTTGCAAAGTGGTAAGAAAATTAAAGCCGACGCGATTTTGTGGTGTAACGGTCGTTCTGGTAATACCGATGGTTTAGGCCTAGAAAATGTAGGTATTAAACCAAACAGCCGTGGTCAATTAACCGTGAATGATCAATATCAAACTGAAGTAGAGAATATCTTTGCTGCGGGTGATGTAATCGGTTGGCCTTCACTTGCATCTGCTGCATATGACCAAGGTCGCTGTGCCGGTTCTAACATGAGCGGTGAAGAAGGAATTGCACCTGTAACGGATATTCCGACAGGTATTTATACGATTCCTGAAATTTCTTCGATTGGTAAAACTGAACAACAGTTAACTGAAGAAAAAATTCCGTATGAAGTAGGTCAAGCATCTTTCCGTCATTTGGCACGTGCGCAAATTACGGGTGATACCGTAGGCGAGCTTAAAATCTTGTTCCATCGTGATACTTTAGAAATTTTAGGCGTTCATTGCTTCGGTAATAATGCTGCGGAAATTATTCACATTGGTCAGGCCGTGATGAACAGCCCGAACAATACGATTAAATATTTCGTAGAAACCACATTTAACTATCCGACTATGGCGGAAGCGTACCGTGTTGCAACATTGAATGGTATGAACCGTTTATTCTAAGGTTAAATTGAACTTAGAATGTGCAATGAAAGACCCGTAAGTTTCGGCTTGCGGGTTTTTTATGGGTAGAATAAAGTGCATGAAAAATATACAAGCAATAAACTTATAATCATCAACATTTCCAACTCATTTTAGGTAACCCATGACGATCCGTTCAGTGACTATTCAAGGTTTTCGATCTATTCATCATATGAATCTGACCTTGTCGCGTCTGAATATTGTCAGTGGTCCGAATGGTTGTGGTAAATCCAATCTATATAAAGCTGTACGTCTCCTACATGAAGCTGCAAATGGCCAATTATCCCAAGCTATTGCAAATGAGGGCGGGATTCAAAAAATCATGTGGGCAGGTGGTCACCGTGCGGGTGATCGATCGAAAGACCCTAAGCGCATGAAGCTTGCAGTGGAGATGGAGCATTATGAATATCAACTTGAAATAGGTTTTCCTGAACCGCTCATCACCTTGTTTGCACTCGATCCTTTGGTCAAAGTAGAAGGAATTTGGTTAAGCGGCTATCAACGTCGAAAAATGAGCGAGTTGTTAGAGAGAACCAACCAAGCGGCATTTCTGAAAAATGTTGATGAAGAACGGATTGCTTATCCGATGTCTTTAACACCTGAAGAGTCGGTGTTTGGACAATTGTCCGATCCACATTTATACCCCGAAGTTTCACAAGTGCGTGAGACCATGAAAAACTGGCGCTTTTATCATGAGTTTTCAGTCAGTGGAAATTCACCGATCCGTGTCCCGCAAGTAGGCATTCGTTCACCGGTTTTAGCGCATGATGGCACAAATTTAGCCGCAGCCTTTGAAACTTTACGTGAGCGTGGCAACAGTGAAACCTTGTTTGAAGTACTAGAAAAAGCCTTTCCGCAGACCCAGTTTTATGTGCAGGAAATGGGTGGGCGCTTTCAAATGATGATGCAAAAGCAGGGGATCTTAAGACCTTTAGAAAGTGCAGAATTTTCAGATGGGACGTTACGATTTTTGTGTTTAGCCGTGGCTTTGTTGAGTCCTAGACCCCCAAATTTTATGGCACTGAATGAGCCAGAAAATAGCTTACATCCAGATTTATTACCTGCCTTGGCGATGCTGATTGCCGAAGCAAGTCGCTATACACAGCTTTGGTTGACTACACATTCCAATGAACTGGTTGAAATGATCAAACAGTATAGTGATGTGCAGCATTATCAATTGGATCAAGTCGAGGGGAAAACTGTGGTCAAGGGCGCAAGTTTAATCGATGAGGATTAGATTATTCCTTTAGCTATAGTTTTTTTGCTTTCGTTTAAAAAGGCAGAAAAGTTAAAAAAGCATAATAGCCGATAAAACTGCTTATTAAGCTAAACCAGACTGGCAGCTTGCTGCGAAGTAAAGCAATAACGACGGCAACAAATATAAAGTCCGTCCATTGAATGATGTATTTCTGGCTCATTTGAAATAGTAGACACAGTAATAGACCGACGACAGCTGCATTGATTATTTTTAAGGTGCCAAAAAGCATCGGGTATTTCATCAACTTATTCCAATAGGGCAATAAGCCAAACAGTAATAAAAATGATGGTAAAAATATCGCCACAGTCGCGAGTACAGCATTTAAGAGTAGTACATCAGTCATGGGTAAAAGCGTGCCGAGATAGGCGGCGAAACTAAACAAAGGCCCCGGCATGAGTTGTGCAAGGGCATAGCCTAAGTCAAAATTTTCATTACTGATCAGTCCTGTCGAGACAAAGTCCTGATGTAAAAATGGCAAAATAATATGTCCACCACCAAAGACTAGGGACGCTGTGCGGTAGAAGCTTTCTAAGCTAAATGCCAAGACACTGCTGTGTTGTATATCGAAGAATGGCGGAACGAAAAAAGGGCTGATAAAGGCGAGAAGCCATAACCACGAGGTGCAAGTATTTTCATGTGCATTCCGGCTAAAATTGTCATGTTTGGGTGGAACTGTTTCGGCGATATTTGGCTTTTGGCTGCGTAATTGATTTGACGATAAAACTAAACCGATAATTGCAGCAGCTACAATCACCAAAACTTGATTTAGAGAAAATTGAAAGAAATAAATAAAAAATGCAGCTAAAAGCATGACTAGATACTGAAATTTTGTTTTACAGAAGCTTCGCATCATTTGCCAAAATGCCCATGCAACAACGGCTAGTACAATTAACTGAATAACATGAAAGAATAAAGTTGAGAGTTGATTACTGAGTTTTATACTTAAAGTGGCCGCGGCACACATCAGCAGGGCTGAAGGTAAAGTAAATCCTAACCATGCAAAACAAGCACCTTGATAGCGGTTGAGTTGAAATCCAATCGCCATGCCGAGCTGGCTACTTGTTGGGCCTGGAAGGACTTGAGCCAAGGCAAGCAAATGCGCATATTCATGCTCTGTTATCCATTTTTCTTGTTTCACAAAATATTGAAAAAACAACACCAAATGTGCCGCAGGTCCACCAAATGCAATACACCCTAATCTTAAAAAGGTGAGAAAGATGACAAGGTTTGGTTGTGGTTTGGACTGGCTCATGCGTTACCAATATTTAAAATCAAAAGTAAGGTTATGAATTTCTAAAGGATAAAATTATGAAAGTTAAAAGATCTTAAAGGCTGATTATTGCAGGAGTATGTAAATCCTGCTTCAAAAATATTTTGAAGTGCTTAGCAGGGAAAAAGGTAATTGGACGAAGTGACATAGTGCTGTCCCACATGCACATGGCGTCGGTTTCCGCCGCTGATTAGCATCAGCACATACACATAAAAAATTGTCTAAAAATGACTTCTCCAAAATCAGACACCTTATCAGAAATTTTGAGCGCTTTATTGAAGTGGTTGATGAGTGGCATTGCATCGTTACTTTCAATCATGGCATTTGCAGATGATCAGCTACTTGCTTCACAAGCATTAGCAAGTTATACAGATCAAAACAGTTGGCAGGAAATTCAGCACTATCTACCCAAAGAATACAATTTAACAGAAACGCAGCGACCCAAAGAAGAGTGGTGGAACTGGCAAGGTCATACTGTTCACTTAGATACTTATCGGAATCCACAGGCAAAAGTGAAGGTGATTCTGTTTCATGGTGTGGGAACAAATGGTCGACAAATGTCGATGATTTTGGGTCATCCTTTGGCACAACGTGGCTATGAAACTATCGCTATTGATATGCCCGGTTATGGCCTCACCCAAGTCAAAAAGGGCTCAAAAATTCGTTATGATGATTGGGTTCAAGCAGGTAATGACCTCATTGAAGCCGAGCTACAAAAAGATCATCGTCCTATCGTTTTGTATGGGCTTAGTGCAGGTGGTATGTTGACCTATCACGTGGCGGCAAAAAATAAAAAGGTGAAAGGTATCGTCGGTATGACCTTTCTAGACACTTCAAATAAAACTGTGCGTGATCAAGTCTCTTTGAATAAATTTATGAGCCGCGTGGGCAGCCCACTGGCTCATGTGACAGCACATACACCATTTTCAGCATTGCCAATGCCGATGCGGTGGGTAAGTAAAATGCATCGCTTGGTGAATAATGACGCAGCATTGCAGGTCTTTTTAAAAGATAAAACGTCAGCTGGGAATAGTGTATCGGTTAAATTTCTAGATTCGTATTTATATTATAAAAATGACACGCCACCGGAGCAGTTTGATGTCTGCCCAATTTTACTAACGCAGCCTGAACAAGACCGCTGGACGCCTTTGGCTTTAAGTCAGCCATTTTTAGCACGGATTCACCAAGTTCCAGTCGATGTCGTGCTGTTGAAAAATGCAGGACATTATCCTTTGGAACAGCCGGGACTTGAGCAAATGGTCAATGCAATAGATGCGTTTTATCAAAAAGTCACGCAATAATCTGTTGAAAGCGTGATGCGTAATTCATACCAACATAGATATAAAAAAACCGCCAGAAGGCGTGTTTTTATTGGGACTTTATCGTGGAAATATTTAAGCAAAATGACCATGTTGAAAATCATAAAATGCCTGACGTATTTCATCTTCAGAATTCATGACGAATGGTCCATGTGCCGCAATCGGTTCATTTAAAGCTTCGCCACTTAAAATAAGCAGTTTGGTTGCTTCAAAAGATTTAAGTTTCAAGGACGATACTTGGTCACTGACATATAAAGTCTGTTTCGCATCAAAGCGTTGACCTTCAATTTCGATCGCCCCACTTAATACAAAAATCATGTTATTCCACTGTGGGTTGAATGAAAATTCCTGTTCAGCATTTGCATTCAAGCGCACATCCAATACATTCATCGGGCTAAAGGTTTCAGCGGCGCCCAATGTATCTTCGAATTGGCCAGCAATGACGCGTACCACGCCAGCATTTTGTGCAAGTTTAACTTCAGCAATATTGGCTTTAGTCAGTTCTTGATAGCGAGGTTCAGTCATTTTGGCATGACGAGGTAAATTGACCCAAAGTTGTACCATGTCTAAATTTCCGCCTGTTTTGGTAAAATCTTTAGAATGATGTTCTTCATGCATAATGCCTCGACCCGCAGTCATCCATTGCACTTCGTCTTTGGCAATGCTGCCGTGATTTCCTTTAGAGTCAAAATGCTCCAATTCTCCTTCATAAACAATGGTTACTGTTTCAAAGCCACGATGTGGATGCGACCCAACACCACGTTGATGATGACTTGGAGAGAAATGATATTGTCCGGTATAGCCCATAACGAGGAATGGACTGGTTTGATTGCCCATTTCTTGCATAGGGAGCATAGAGTTTGTTGGGAAGCCATCGCCCACCCAAGTCCTACGATCACTATGATAAACACGTTTGATTGAATTCATAATTCAGCCCTCAATTTATTGCTTCTGAGATCTATTATTGAGGTATAGTGAGGGAATGACAGGGCGAAAAACTCAACAGATTATTCTAAAAATGAAACAATCATGCAAAATTTAAATGACTATTACTATTTCGTGCAAGTGGTGAAATACCAAGGTTATACCAAAGCCAGTGAAGCATTGGGTATTACAAAATCTAAGCTATCACGCCGTATAACAGAATTAGAGACCCGTTTGGGGGTGCGTTTGATTCAGCGTAATACGCGTAAATTTACAGTAACTGAAATAGGACAACAGTTCTATTTGCATTGCTTAAAAATTTTAGAGGAAGTCAGCGAAACGGAAAACTTTGTGCTTAGTACGTTGAATGACCAACTCTGTGGCCAAATTAAAATCTCTTGTCCTGTGGCTTTGGTGGAAATGCCTGTTGCCAAAATGGTCACTGATTTTATGCAGCAATATCCAGACATCAGTGTGCATCTGATGGCGACCAATCATCGGGTTGATGTGATTGAGGAAGGCGTAGATTTAGCCATTCGTGTGCGTAATATGCCTTTATTGGATAGTGATTTGATCGTTCGAGATTTAGATGCTTGGGATCATGTTTTGGTGGCATCGCCACAACTTTTCTTCGAGCGTGAAATTCCACAGCAATTGGCTGAGATTCAAAATTTTCCGTGTATTGGTTTTGACCGACCTAAACATTTTTGGGATTTCCGACATCGTGAAAAAAGTGAAACCCAACAAATTGAATTTCATCCACGCTTAAGAACTGACAGTTTTAGTGCGATGATTTCGGCTGCTCTTTCTGGCGTAGGAATCGCATCTTTGCCCAAAGTGTTTGTACGTGATGCTTTAAAAAGTGGTGAGTTAATAGAGCTATTTCCTGAATGGCAATTGCCGCAAGGGGTCATCCATGTTGCCTACGCGACACGACAAGGCATGCTGCCGGGTGTGCGTGCGATGTTAGATCATTTAATTTCAGGTTTTAAGGCATTAGATATAGATCATCCGTAATTTGAGCAGTGTTCTTATTGTTTTAAAATTTTAATTATTTGGAGTTATTGCTCAAACACGGATTTTACAGGGTTATTTATTTTTTATTGTAGGCATGAAGTTCAACATTAGTATGGTCGTCCTCCTGCTAGGCTAATTCGCTTTAATAGGCGACGTTGGTCTGAAGGGAAAGGGCGGCGTGAGTGTAAAGTGGCTTGGTTATCCCAAAATACAATGTCACCTTCTTCCCATTGATGTTCATATCGAAACTCAGGTTTCAATAAATGTTCACGTAAGGATGCAATCAATTCACTGCCTGACTGATCATCGTAGTGAACCAATTCCACTTCAGATCGTTCATTTAACCACAGACCTTTACGGCCACTTTCTGGATGGGTACGTACAAGCGGATGTGGATAGGCATGTCCAACAATCGGTTGGTCTTTGAAACGGTAAAGCGGTGTAGCGCCATATCCCGTTGTGCCTTTATTATTTTTGGCACGGACAAATGGGTTATAGGTAATGAGTTGAAGTTGGTCTAAATGTTTTTGTGTCGCTTCATCTAAAGCTTCATAGGCTTTAATGGTGTTATACCATGAGGTTTGTCCACCGTCTTGTGGCAGTTCAATGGCATAGAGTAATGAACCAAAAGATGGCAGCGGAGTCCACTGATGGTCTGCATGCGCAGCCAATTCACCATGTCCAGTATAGTCACCTTTGCCGACTGCATTTGAAACAGGTACGACGTCTGGTGGTGTACCGGTATCATCTTGTGACGCTAGCACAGGAATATCTGCACCAGGACGGAAAATTGAACCGAAGTAGCTTGCAAACGCGAGATACTGTAAATCATCTAGACTTTGATGTTTAAAAATTAAAATCAAGTGTTCTGCCAGCGCTTGTTTTAAACGGTAGATGGTTTCCCCAGACTGTGCTTTACGCGCATCTAAACCATAAACCACAGCCCCCAAAGCTTGGTCATGTTGCACTTCAATACGAATTTCATTGCCATCTTGAAATTGTTCTGCTTGATGCCAACGTGGCGCATCATGGATGGCTTGCGAAAGTTGAGTTAATGCGGTCATTTCATAAGTTCTCAAATTGTTCTTTATTGAGACTTAATCTATGAAAGAAAGCGCAGGATGAAAAGTTAAAAAATAAGCTAAGTTTATGAAAAAACGTATTATTAATACTATGCTGAAAATGCAGCTTTTATTGAATCGTGTAGAAAATAGCTAAAAAACTGCTGTTGTAGTGTTGATAAAACAGCAGTTTGAATTGGAATTAAGGTTTCTATGCGTCTTTAATGCACACAAAACGCTTGGTTAAAGTATTCAAATAATTCAGGTGTTTGGATCCATAAGCCGATGGATAAGGCTAACAAGGCCAGAATACTGATAGCAATACTGAGTCGGAACCATAATATTGAATTAGTCATGAATGACACTTTCCTCATTAACCATGAAATGAACCAATACCCCAAAAATACTCAGGACAATCGAAAAAATCCAAATGGCATTATAGTTACCGGTCATATCGTGGTTCACACCACCCAACCAGCCACCAAAAAATGAACCGACTTGGTGAGTAAAGAACACGATACCACTGAGCATACTGAGATATTTAACGCCAAACATATTGGCCACAATACCGTTGGTGAGTGGTACGGTAGAAAGCCATAATAGACCCATAATGACGCCAAAAGCATAGATTGTCCATGTGCTTAAAGGCAGCAAAAGAAAGGCAATAATGGCAATGCCACGTAAACCATAAAGTCCCATTAACAGCTTTGGTTTGGAATATTTGCCACCAAGCCAACCTGCTGTGTAGGTGCCGACAATATTAAACAGTCCAACGAGCGCTAGGAAAATAGTGCCCGTAGTGGCATTAAAGCCATGATCGATTAAATATCCCGGAAGATGGATGCCAATAAACACCACTTGGAAGCCACAGACAAAGAAACCAAGTGCTAAAAACCAAAAGGGTTTATGCTCCCAAGCCAATTGCAAAATTTGTTTAAATGTCAGAGAGGCTTCATGCGTATTGGTTGCATTTGGTGCAACATACATTGGTGCTTTTAGCATCCAAGCTAAAGGAATAATAAGCGCAATTAAAATGGCGCTGACCACCAAAGCCGAAGACCAACCAAATTTTTGCAGTAGCAGTAATGTAGAGGGCAGCATAATGAACTGACCAAAAGAACCTGCGGCACTGGCAATACCCATGGCTAAACTACGTTTGTCTGGATGCGCTGCACGTCCTACGGCCGAGAGTAATACTGGAAATGAAGTGGCCGAGAGAGCCAAACCTAGGATTAAACCTGCGCTTAAATTAAGCAGTAAACCGGTGGAGCTGACGGCCATGAGTAATAGTCCGAGGGCATATAATGCACCACCGACGGCGACCACGATCTTACTGCCATATTTATCTGCAAAAGCCCCAGTAATTGGCTGCACAGCACCCCAAATTAAGTTTTGCATGGCAATGGCAAGGCTAAATACGTTATGTCCCCAACCGAATTCATCACTCATCGGCACGAGATAGAGGCCAAATGCATGACGCACCCCTAAAGACAATGCCAAAATAATAGCACTGCCAATGAGCATGTAAATCAGGGGCTTTGAGAAACGAGTATCAGACATACAGCAGTCTACATTTTTTAAATTTAATCCAATGGTATTCGAATAAACGCAGAGTTGCGATTAAATTTAATTCACCAAACAATAAATTTTTTTTATAGGTAACTATGGATGAATAAAGGAAATTGCCTCAGCATAAATTCAAAAGTGTTTAAAAGAGATTGAAAAGATATCTCAGAATAAAAGACCATATATAGCCTAATAAAAAAGACGGCTGTAGCCGTCTTTTTTATATTCAGGTTATTAATTAGAAACGCATACCGATACCTGCATATGCAAGGATCGGGTTTACTTCAATATCCGCTTTAGATTTGATCAGTTCGCCGTGTGTCGCATCTGTAACGGTAATGGTTGTTTCATTTTGAAGGTGTGCATAGCTAACAGAACCAACAGCAAACCATTTATCATTGAAATCATAAGTGAAGCCCACCGTCGCAACCGGAGCAAATACATCAGTTGCCTCTAAATCAACTTTTGGATTAGCCTTACTTGGCTTTCCTTCTAAAGAGGCGCCTGCATTACCTTCTTTAATGTTAGCAATCATGTGACCTGCGGCAATCAAATCTTTCTCAATTTGTGGATTCATTTCCAATTCATTGAAGTAGGCATACATCACGCCTAGACCCACATAGGGACGGAATTTATTGACGCCAGTTTTACCAAAGTGATATTGGATTTCAGCAGCCGGAGTCCATGCACGTGCAGAAGCTGCTGCACCATGTGCGCCTAAGTCGGTAATGAAAATATCATTTTCAAGTTCAAGATTTCCCAGTGCACCGCCTAGTGGTTTCGCAATGGCTGAAAATGGTGCGTAAATTTTTCCTGAGCCTTGTAAATCAACTTTTGGCGGAATACCCGCTTTCATTTCTAGTGATACATTGTCAGTGAAGAAATAGTTGGTCATGATCCCAAGCGTGGTGACATCGTCTGCTTCAAGACCGGTCCCTGGATTGTCCCATTGTTCAAGTCCTGAAATCGTGGCTTTACCACTCATTGAAGCAGGAACGGTGTCTAAAAGATCTAGTGCACCTGCTAGCAGTGGAGGGACTTTGTATCCTTCTCGAATATTGTCTTTTACTGTTTGTGAGCTAACCTTGCCAACTTCTGCTTCATAGCCTTCATTGATGGCAGTATTTACACGGAATGGCTGTGCTTTACCTTGTGGCATAACATGTAGAGCACCAACAGAGACAGAAAAACGTTTGAAGCCATCGCCATCTTTTAAACTAAAATATGGTGAGTCTGCATGACTGAGCATAGGTAGGGCAGCCATAGAAGCAGCAATGCACAATACACTTTTTTTCATTTTAAAGGACTCCATGTCCGTAAATTGATAATAATTTTTCTAAGTGCCCATTATTCAAAATTAGTGCGTAAAAAATGTTATAGAAAACAAGAATAAACGTAATAGTCCTGTAACATTTTTGATGATTTGTATTATTTGAGGGCTTTAAGTAGGTATTTGTGTAAAAAATCTAACTTTTTTGAAATTTAGAAATGGTTCTATCTATTTGTAAATATTAAATATTTATTAACATAAGTGACAGTGTATTGGTTGAATTGGGTCAATAAAATAGTTTAAAACGACCATATTCAAAGCAGTTTTTTGCTTTGTTTTCCTCTACAGATATAAGTCATAGGTCATCGTTGAGTCGTTATATGTTAATCGTGGTTAATCTCTTAAAGCCTTTTACACCAAAACCATTTTTTTTGTACAATAGCACCAGATTCAATTGAGTTATTCGTATGAGTACGCAAAAACCTCCCAAGAAAAAGGCTTTAGTAAATTTGCCTTTTCCGATTAAAAAAGCTGAAGATAATGCTTCGGATGAAATCTTTGAAGATATGCGTCCAAAACCTCAGCGTTATGCTGACCGTACTTGGATGCCACCACGCGGTACACGTCGTTCGATGGGTAAGCGTTAAGAGATTTAAATAAAAAAGCCATGATTAAAACCATGGCTTTTTCATTGCAAATGATTGATGTTAATTGCGTATTTCAGACTGAATTCTACGGTCTTTATTGAGATAATACTTTTTTTTCTGACGATACATGTCAAGATCAGCACGTTTAAGCATATCTTCCATTCGCTCATTCAAGATATTGGTGGCAGAACCAATCGATATACTCATCGGTTGATTAGAATAAAATTGGTTATCGACCAATAACAACTCATTCAAACTTTGTAAACAGTTTTGCAGTGCTGCATCATCAGCACCCGGTAAAAGTATGACAAATTCATCACCGCCAATGCGCGAAGCAGAATAGGGCGTATGCTGAATAAGTTGGTTAAGAATGTTGCCCAGACGTCTGAGGATACTGTCACCAGCATCGTGCCCAATACTGTCATTGAGTTCTTTTAGTCCATTCAAATCAATAAAAATACAAGAAACAGGGCGTAATTGATTGCGTTCAAGACGCTTGAGTTCTGCTATATAAAATGAACGATTATAGAGTTTGGTCAGTACGTCGTGCTTACCTAAATACTCAAGATAATTTTCAGCCTTTTTACGTGCGGTAATATCGGTTAAAGCAACCTGCACGGTGCTCCAGTCGTCGAGATAATCGGGAAATACAGTAAATTGTAGTAAGACGTGGCGAATACTGCCATCAAGTGCATAATTTATAGCTTCACGTTGATGATGTAGATTACCATTCCAAAGTTCAATCAGTTGTTCTTTAAATGTTTGAAGCATTTCTTTGGTAAATACTTTATGTACATTTTTGAGCAATATTTCTTTGTTCGGAGCGCCAAACAAATCAAGGGTGGCCTGATTAACATCAACGATCAGTATTTCCTTAATACACTCTTGTACAAAATCGGGGTGAACATCCAAAAATGTCACAAAATCTTCTATACCTAAAGCGCGAAGTTGATCTAATTTTATTTTAATCCGGCTGAAATCTTCTACCCAAAGAGAGGTTGGCGAATAATGGAAACGCGCTTCTGCTAAATGACGACTTTGTTCTTGTAAACGGCAAGCTTCGGTATACGACGTGATATCTTCAGTTGTAATTAAGACTGCTGATAAATCCTGCTCATGATTTGGTAGGACGATGCCTTTGAGTTGAATGTCTAAACGTTGCCCACTGAGTGTATAGTTTACGGCAGAATGGGAAAAATGTGTTTCCCCATTCCATAATGCAACCAATTCTCTAATGTGTGTTTGACACATCTCCGCCTGAAAAACTAAATCAAGGTTTTGACATAAATGTTCAAAGTCACGTGCTTGATACAGTTCTAACGTTTTTGTATTGACCTGTAAGATTTTTATTTTTCTTGCACATTGCAGAATTCGTGATTCATCTTGTTGAAGAAAAGTGGCGAGATCCTGCACACCTTGCTGACGCCAGAGATCAAATTGTTTTTTGACTTCACTGTAATCTTCAAGCCACATGGCAATGGGGGATAGCTCAAAAAAAGGAGAATCTAGCATGTCTATTTTATGTGCTCGTCATTCTTTATGATAATGTCAGCAAGTAGTATAAGACCAAAAAAATGATATTAAAATAATGTGATATATAAAATAAAATTTATTTTTAATGTGACTTAAGTCGCTAAAATTCGTTAATTCAACTTAGATAAAAAGCCAATGTAGACTTTGGCTTTTTAGGCGGGGGAGATATGGTGAAAAAAGTCTTTAGCGGCTGGCTTTACGAGCTTTATTTTCAGGTCTTGGTGCAGCGATTTCACGTTCAGCTTTCCAAACATCAATGAAATCTTTTTCATTAATATTGTACAGTTCAAGTAGGGCTAAAATGACGCCGCCAAACATCATTGGGCCTTCTGAGTTGCTTTGAAACTCAAATATTTTCCCATTCAATGCATGCAAAATATCTTCAATTTCAAAAATACGGTCACGACCATTGCTGTCTGTCGGATACATTTGGGTATTCAGCACAATTTTTGCAAGACTTTTTTCATTATCTGTTAAGGCCAGAACATCAACCAATTCATCTGCCGAAGGTGCAAAAATTACCGAGTCTCGAAAAATTGTATGTAGAAGTTTCGAAGTAAGTTTAGGTAAAGCTTTTTCAACGAAAGGGCGGAATGAAATTGGAAAAATAACATTTCTGGAAATCCCCTTAAACATGGGAGCAATTTCTTCAACTTTATAGCCAGCGACACCACAGCCAATCGACGTAATGAAATATTTGGTCTTCGGATGATTCTTGGTATAGATTTTAAAATCATCAACATAATGTTGAATCTGAGACAATGGCATTTGTTGTAAATGCTCATTCATTGTTGGAATAGCAAAACTTTGACCAGCCCATCCACGACCAATACCATTCATTGCACCAAAATGCTCTAGGGCAGTACGCGCTGCACCGCCAGTATGTTGACCTGCCATATTGCTGCCAAAAACAAAAATAGTATCTTCGGGTAGGTTTTTAACAATACTTTCGTCATGATATTGGTAAGTCATAAGTTTGATCTGTGGCGTCCTTTTGTTCATGTTGCAGGTGAAATTTACATAGGTCAAGTATCAATAAGGGATAAATGAACGCTTTATTCCTGAGTTTTTTTAGAGCCAAGAGTTTCCTCAAGAAAAACATGCGAAATCAGGCGAATTATTTTTCAAACATGAGAAAAATCTATGGGGTTACGTTGAATTATAATTTTACAGTCTGTACACGCCTCTGGTATTTACATAAATTTAGCGTTGTTTTGTGCAACTTTGCCCTCATAATAAAGCCATATAAAACTGTTGAAGAAGAGTGTGATGCAGGAACAGCCTTTTGAACTGGTAACACAATATCAGCCGGCAGGTGATCAGCCTCAAGCGATTGAGAAATTGGTGAAGGGGATTGAAAAAGGAATGCATGATCAGTTGCTCTTAGGGGTAACAGGTTCAGGTAAAACCTATACCATGGCAAATGTGATAGCACGCACGCAACGTCCAACGATTATTATGGCGCATAATAAAACTTTGGCTGCGCAGCTTTATGGCGAGTTTAAAGCCTTCTTTCCGCATAATGCCGTGGAATATTTCGTCAGTTATTATGACTATTATCAACCCGAAGCCTATGTTCCATCTTCAGATACTTTTATTGAAAAAGATTCATCGATTAATGATCATATCGACCAAATGCGTCTTTCGGCAACACGGGCATTATTAGAGCGACGTGATGCAATTATCGTAGCGTCAGTTTCAGCTATTTATGGTCTGGGTGATCCCAATGCTTATATGAGTATGCTTCTGCATATCGTGGAAGGAGACCGTATTAGCCGTGATGATATCATCCGTCGTTTGGTGGAAATGCAATACACCCGAAATGAACTCGAATTTTTACGGGGCACATACCGTATTCGTGGTGAAATTATTGATATTTTTCCTGCTGAATCTGATCAAAATGCCATTCGAATAGAATTATTTGATGATGAAGTTGATTCAGTTCGATGGTTTGATCCATTGACGGGCAGAATGGTCCGTAAAGTGCCACGGATTACGATTTACCCAAAAAGCCATTATGTAACACCTAAAGATAATTTACAGCGTGCAATTGGAACGATTCGTGAAGAACTCGCAGAACGACTAGGATTCTTTCGTGCAAATGATAAATTAATCGAAGCACAGCGTATCGAACAACGTACACGGTATGATTTAGAGATGATGCAGCAGCTTGGCTATACCAACGGTATTGAAAACTATTCACGCCACTTGTCTGGCCGTCCTTCTGGTGAAGCACCTCCGACTTTGTTTGATTATGTACCTGATGATGCTTTATTAATCATTGATGAATCGCACGTTACCGTTCCGCAAATTGGGGCTATGTATAAAGGTGACCGTTCACGTAAAGAAAATTTGGTCAATTACGGTTTTCGTTTACCAAGTGCGCTTGATAACCGCCCAATGAAATTTGAAGAATGGGAGCGGATTATTCCTTCGACCATTTATGTCAGTGCAACGCCTGCACATTACGAAATGGAAAAGTCTGAACAAGTCGTTGAGCAAGTGGTTCGGCCCACAGGTTTGGTTGATCCTGAAATTGAAATTCGTCCAGTGTTAACGCAAGTGGATGATGTATTGTCAGAAATTAATAATCGAAAAAACTTAAATGAGCGTGTATTGGTTACGACATTAACCAAACGTATGGCAGAAGATTTAACTTCATATTTGAAAGAATATGGTATTAAGGTCGCTTATTTACATTCAGATATTGACACTGTTGAACGAACTAAAATTATTCATGAATTGCGTTCAGGTGTATATGATGCAATTGTCGGGATTAACTTGCTGCGTGAAGGCTTAGATATGCCAGAGGTGTCTTTAGTCGCCATCTTAGATGCTGACAAAGAGGGGTTCTTACGTTCTGAGCGTTCTTTGATTCAAACCATTGGTCGTGCAGCGCGTAACTTAAACGGTAAAGCGATTTTATATGCAGATCGTATGACCGACTCCATGCAAAAAGCCATTGATGAAACGGATCGTCGTCGTAATTTACAGATTGCATTTAACCTTGAACATGGCATTACACCACGTAGTGCTGTACGCCAAAACGTTAATGATATTGATACTGGTGAACTGCTGACAGATGATGAAATCGATGCAAAAATTTCAGATCAGGCCAAGGCATTAACTGCAGATGAACGTCATTTGATGTCGGATCCAAAACTTCTGGCAAAACATATGAATAAGTTGGAAAAAGAAATGCTAAAAGCGTCTAAGGAATTACAGTTTGAACAAGCCGCTCGATTACGCGATGAAATCTTGCGTTTAAAAGCACAGATGATTTCATAATTTTGTTAGACAAGATGTGGAATATTGTTTGAATGACATACATAATTCAGACAAGAAAATGATTTTTAGAGCAATTTTTTCCGCTAGAGTAAAAATACGAGAAAAAGAATCTACTTAATTTTCATCGAATGTTTTGCATCGAAATGAGGCATAAAAATGACAACAACGAATCTTCCGAAAGCTGGTTTTAAACTCGCAAAAATTGCACTTGGTGCAGCAGTGTTAATTGGTTTGGGTGCAGCCACAATGGCCTATGCACAGACGAAACCGTTACAGACTGTGGAAAAAGTCGAGCTCGATCGTTATTTAGGTATGTGGTATGAAGTAGCTCGTAAGCCTATGGTTTTTCAAAAAAGCTGTGACCGTGATGTGATTGCGGTTTACACGCTAAATGAAAATGGCAACATTAATGTAAATAATCGCTGTGTATCTAAAGATGGTACCAAGAAGCAATCAATAGGCGAGGCATTTGTACAAAATGCACCGTTTAACACGAAATTAAAAGTTAGTTTCTTACCAGAAGCCATTCGTTGGTTGCCTGTGGGGCGTGGTGATTATTGGGTACTCAAAGCCGATGAAGACTATCAAACAGTTTTGGTGGGTGAGCCACGTCGTAAATATATGTGGGTTCTTTCTCGTTCGGCTCATCCAGATCAGGAAGTGATTCAGGAATATTTAAATTATGCGCAATCTGTTGGTTATGATTTATCAGATATTATTCATACCAAGCAGACAGTGAAACCTAAAACCTAAATAATTGAACAAATGCTAAAAACCATGCCTGTGCATGGTTTTTTATTTGCTAGAATGTCCATGCGAAAAGCTTGATTGATCAAGCAAAATATCAAGATTATGTAGTCATTTGGACTGGAGTGAAAGATGTATAAAGGCGTTGCATTGTCTGTATTGGCATCGGTCACTTTCGGTATTTTATATTTCTTTACCATCTTTTTAAAACCTCTAGATAGCGAGCAAACTTTTGCATGGCGCATGTTGGCGACCTTGCCATTTTTAACCTTATTTATGTGGTGGATGAAAGATTTAAACAAAGTCAGTGAAATTTTTTGGCGTGTGGTCAAGCAACCGATCTTTCTCATTTGGTTAATCATTAGTTCATTTTTATGTACTACACAGCTTTGGTTGTTTTTGTGGGGACCAATTAATGGCCGAGGGCTAGAAGTATCTTTAGGGTATTTTCTATTGCCCTTAGTAATGGTTCTGGTTGGATGTGTACTGTATAAAGAAAAGCTGTCTAAATGGCAGATGGCTGCCGTGGCATTGGCAATTTTAGGGGTCGGCCACGAAATTTGGCGTATTGGCAGTATCGCGTGGGAAACTGTCTATGTCGCTGTGGCTTATCCAATTTATTTCTTTTTACGTCGTACCTTTAAAACCGATCATTTGGGTGGTTTTTGGTGGGATCTTTGCTTAATTTTGCCTGTAGCCTTTTATTTAGGATTTATTCATAGCGATAGTTTAGCGCTGATGTCGTTATTCCCGTATCTGATTTTGGCGGTTTTAGGACTGGGTTTTCTGAGTGCGCTTGGCTTAGGTAGCTATATGTTGGCGAGTCGTTATTTGCCATTTGTGATTTTTGGTTTGTTGAGTTATTTAGAACCCGTGTTGTTAGCTTTTGCATCCATCGCATTGGGGGAGCGAGTAGAAGCCGAAGAATGGCTGACCTATATTCCAATTTGGGGTGCGGTATTGTTATTGGTGATAGAAGGTGTTTTGCATCTGTTTAAACAAAAGCAAAATGAACGTGCGCTAGCAAAAAATGTAAAAGCGTTAAATGATCGAATCGATTCTTAGACTGAAAATCCTGGTACGATAAATTGATCAGTTTACAATTAATGCTTGCTGTTTTTTAATAAAATCTTAAACTTAGAAAACTAAAACACGCCATGATTCAATTTATTGTTTAGGAAGAACAGCATTGAATGATGGTGTACAAAAATATTTATTTTAGATAAAAATAAACTGAAATCGATAAAAGATTGATTAAAGAACCAAGATACAGGAAGCAGTCAGTGGTTGTCCCATTTCATCTAAGCGCAAAACTTTTACAGCTACAACCCGTGCTGGATCAGCATTGGCAGAGTATCGTGTCTGAAGTGTGCACTGATCTTGATCAATCCAATTTAGCACAGATACAGCAGGTGTTATTGCAAAAAGGTATTCGTTGGGAGTCTTCATCACAGTCGTATCAAAGCGATGTACCGATGAATTTGGGCATGCTGATGAAAGTACTAAAATATGATGTCATGCGTGAGCATGCACAGTATTTGGCAACACAGCTCGAAGAACTTAGGATATTGACCCAGAGTATTCAAATTGCGCGAAAATTAGAAGAAAACCTACTCTATATCAATAAAATAGATGCAGAAGAAGATTTTGAATTACAGTATGAAAAAAATGTATTACATCAGCATTTCATTTTAAATGCCGCACAAATCATTCGTGAAATGGATTTGATTGCGCCGAGTGATGCACGTCAACTCACTGCTCTGCAAGTTAAAATTTTCTTGATCGAAATTTTCTTAAAGTCACATATGTTAGGGCAAGTTTTTGATGCTTCTATCCCAAAATCATCTGAGGTTTGGCAACATCCGATTTTTAAATATTATTTAAAGCGTGAACAAAAAATGCGATATTTACAAATCGTACAAACATCTGAGTTTATTTATATTTTGTCGCCTGATTTAGATTGGACGACGCAGTATTCAGCAACTCGATTTTTATCGACAAAGCATAATGAGGCCTTAGCAGACGAAATTTTTGATGGGGTGGCCATAGATTTAAATACTGCTTTAGAAAATCATCAGATAGAACAATTAAAAACTCAAGTCTCTAAGCTGGCATCTATTGCAGGCTTTATACATTTAAATCTGCAAAATTTAATGCAGCAACTTTATAAACGGTTAGATAAGCATCTACTTTTAATGCTGCATGTAGAAGATGCTACTCAATTAGCGACGGTTTTACCTGCTTTTGAGCAGCAGTTCAATACATTGATCTTGAAGCCCTTACATCAGACTGTTCAATATCAACTGATTGAGCAGATACAGCATGATTTTGCCTTTTTCCATAGCATGCAAATATCTCAGAAGCTCATCACGAGTCTAAACGTCTTGAGTAGTTGCCCTAAGTTTGAGGCAAGTTTGGAGTTAAAGCGACTGCGACTTCAACTACAGGCTTGGCAGGTGCTTTTGTTGAAACGGCGTACGCACATTTTTCATGTTCAAAATGAAGATGATTGGGAGTTACATCATCAGCAGTCACAGCAAATTCATACGGCGTTGAAAGCGCTCTTGCAGCCGAACGAGGATCAACAGAAAATCTTTGCTACAGAAGCAACTGTAGAAAATACGGGTGCCCATGGCGCGCATGTTGGATTTTCCAAACGCATGACGAAATCAGGGGATTATGAAAGCCTTGAAGCCGATGCTTTAAAAGCGCAGCAGCAAAAAAAGCGACAAACTTATATGCAGGTTTTAATGTTGCTAAAGGAACATGCGTCACAGCTCGTCAATCTCGATTTTGAGCCATGTGAAAATGCCTTAAAGGTGCAGTCTTTTAGTGATCGGAGATATTTTGCGATTAGTACTGGAGAGAATGGTTTAAATGCACTACCGAAAATATTAGAGCTGAGTGTAAATTTCTTTGATTTTAATTTGGAAAAGTTTGCTGAGAATCTGAAAAATTAGCAGAATTTTAAATATTGATCTGACTTTAAAACTAATGTTAGGCAGTAACATTAGAGGCGTAATTTGATCCAAATAAAAGAACGATACGCGGTAATGTTATCCGCAATTGTCTAAGACAAGGTTACTTCTAATAAAAAATGTTTTTGCGATACTTTGAATAAATTGACGGTAGTGAACGAGTTTTGCGGTGAGGAGCATTGCTCCGCAAGATGGTTTCCTTGCGAAGCTTCGCTTCTCATTTTGCCAAATGAGAAACAACGTTTCGTAAGAGTACCTCCAGCTGAAGGCTAAACCCTTTATTCAAACCTCAGATGTAAGACTCCGTCGAATAGTCTTAAAAATCATCTAAAAATGTGAAATTATTATTACGAGCTTAGCATCAGTAAAAATACTATAAATTGAGCAAAATAAAAAAACAGCACAATTTGAAAAATATAAATATTCGTTCATCTTTGAGCTAAATCTGCTGAGATCTGGTTGATAAAACTACATTTGAAATTTTGTGACAAAAATCTGCGAAAAAGCCTGTTTTTCAACTTTCGGCTATAAAATCATAATACTAATCATGATTATTTTGAAAACTTATAGTGAATATATAACAAAATAACCTTGTCGAAATCTGCTTTTAGATTCATTAATTTTCAGTTTTCCATTACAATTGTGGGGTTTTGAAATTTATGCTTAGATTTACAATTAATTAGAGGACGTATCTGTGAGCAAAGACACTATCGTTGCCCTACATGCAGAGCACCAAGGTCGCTGGAAAAACCGTGAAGAAATCGCGGAACGTATGATTGCCCTAGTGGGTCAGTTATATCGTGAAAAAAACATCGTAGCTACAGTATACGGTCGTTCTTTAATTAACCGTTCGGTTATCCAAATTCTTAAAGCGCATCGTCGTACTCGCGTACTTGACGTTGAACTTTCAGTTGTGAACACTTTCCCAATTCTTGAAGCTTTGGCAAAAATCGAAAACATCGGTACTGCTGAAATTGATCTTGGCAAACTTGCTGTTGAGTTCAAAGAAAAAGGCGGTGATGTTGACGCATTCGTTGCTGACGCTGTGAAATCACTTGAAGGAAATGCAACTAACGTTGAAAACCGTGATGTTGTACTTTACGGTTTCGGTCGTATCGGTCGTATCCTTGCACGTTTGATGATCAGCCAATCTGGTCTAGGTCGTGGTCTTAACCTTAAAGCAATCGTTGTTCGTAAATCATCTGACGGTGACTTAGAAAAACGTGCGTCTTTGTTACGTCGTGACTCTATTCATGGTCCATTCGCAGGTACGATTTCTGTTGATGAAGAAAACGAAGCCATCATTGCTAACGGTAACTTCATCAAAGTGATCTATGCGTCTAACCCATCTGAAGTTGATTACACTGCTTACGGTATTAACAATGCACTTGTAATCGATAACACAGGTAAATGGCGTGATTCTGAAGGTCTTGCACAGCACCTTAAATGCGCTGGCGCTGCACGTGTAATTCTAACTGCACCTGGTAAAGGTGATATGAAGAACGTTGTATATGGTGTGAACCAAGCAGACATCCTTGATGAAGATACAATCATCTCTGCTGCAAGCTGTACAACAAACGCGATCACACCAACACTTAAAGTGTTAAATGACAAGTACACAGTGATCAATGGTCACGTTGAAACAGTTCACTCGTTCACAAACGACCAAAACTTGATCGACAACTACCATAAAGCTGACCGTCGTGGTCGTGCTGCTACTTTAAACATGGTAATCACTGAAACTGGTGCTGCTAAAGCTGTTGCTAAAGCACTTCCTGCTCTTCAAGGTAAATTGACTGGTAACTCAGTACGTGTACCTACTCCAAACGTATCTCTTGCAATTTTGAACCTTACTTTGGGTCAAGATGTTGACCGTGAAGAGGTGAATGAATACATTCGCCAAATTTCAATCAACTCTAACCTTCAAGGTCAAATCGGTTATACAAACTCAACTGAAGTCGTATCGTCTGACTTTATCGGTTCACGTACTGCTGGTGTGTTTGACGCTCAAGCGACAATCGCTTCTGGTAACCGTTTAACTGCTTATGTTTGGTACGATAACGAAGTGGGTTATAGCTGCCAAGTATTGCGTATTGCTGAGCAAATGGGCGGCGTAAGCTATCCAAAAGTTCCTGCTGAAACTAATGCTTAATTAGTTCACGCTGTAAAAAAAAGGGCCTCATTTGAGGCTCTTTTTTTATCTAAAGAGTATGGGTTAAAAACTTAAGGCATAGATGACGAATGGATTGATCAAAAGTATCAAAAGTTCTTGTTTTTTCTGCCACTGTTAGATGAGTGTGAGTCATTTATAATGAAAAGCTGACTAAAATGTTCAAGTTTTAAGTTAATGAAATTATTAAAGAATTAAATACAAAAAATTGCAAACTGGTTTGTATAATGTGTTCAAAATGAGACTGTAAAAAATAAAAAGCAAAAGGAATTTAGTTTGCAAGCAAAGCACATGCTCAATGGATTGGCATTTATTGTGTTTGCTGCGCTCTGTGGTGTACTTATCGCCATTTGGGTGTTTAAGCACTTTAATATTTATATCCCGCTAGAAAATCAGAACGTCAATATTGACCTGCAAGAGCCGTTACAAGCCGAAGTCAAAATTCATGATGCCTTGGATGTGGACGTGACAGGGAGGGTGAATGCTGAAATTCCGATACATGAAAATTTAAATATTCCCTTAACTCAAACGCTGACGCCACGGGTGTATTTTGATAATCAAGTCCCGATTAAGACCACGATTCCAGTGCGTGAAACTTTGAAAGTGAATCAAAACCTACCTGTGAACACCAAAGTGAAAGTTAAAGTCATGGGGCAGGATGTGACTTTGCCGCTCAAAGGTGATATCCCGATACAATTGGATATTCCAGTAAATATGAATGTGCCTTTGGAGCAAAAAGTACATTTAAAATTTGATGCGCCAGTTAAAACCGTGCTGAAAGAAAACCTACATATTCCACTAAATGCAAATTTAAAAACCAACATTCCTATTGAAGGTAATTTAAATGTTCCAATTAAGACGGCATTAAAAGCGACAGTGGATGTGCAAAATACGTTGCCGGTTCAAATTAAAAAGGGTGAATTGGTAATTCCACTAAAAACAATGCGACTCAATAGAGAGCATGCCAAAACTGAAGCTAAAGCTCAGGAGTAAGCCATGTGGATATTTCAATCGGCGAAGCGCGTCATTTTGAGTTTTATCGCAGTTGCGTTATTGGTTGCGGTGTTATTTTGGTTGTATTTAAATATTTATGCGTCGATGCAAGTACGTGCAAAAAATGCTGATATTCAATTGTCGCATTCACTACCCACCAAAATTTCCGTTGGTAATTATTTGCAAACGCAGTCTATTGGGACTCTGGATACGCAGATTGCTTTAGATCGGAAGCTGCAACTACCCTTAAAGGGAAAATATCTGGCAGATTTGCAGTTTAGTGTAGAGGTTCCGATCTCAGTGGATATTGATTATTCCACCAATATTCAAATTAACCAGACGATGCCGCTTGAGGCGACCACAGATTTGGTGATTAAAAATAAACTCGTGCCGAAATTTCCCTTAAAAATGGACATTCCTGTCAAGTTAGATGTGCCTTTTCATTTGAAAAGAACCTATAACATTCCTATTCGAATTAATTTTAATGGTCCTGTGTATTTTGAGTTTAATGAAAAAGTCGATTTGCATGTGGTACGTCAGTTTGCACCACAGCTAAAACTCAATGACCCGATGACCATGAGAAAAATCGCAACCTTTAATGCCACGATGTACAACGCAGAGCGTAATACCAAGGCAAATTTAGATATGAATATGGATTTGCCGATAAAAAATGTACATCCATAACTCAGATTCAAACCAACAAAAAAGCGAATCAATTCGGGCTTTTTTGTTGGTTTGATCTTATTTTAAAGCAGCTTCAACAGCACTACGTAGAGAAGTGGTTGGGTGACCGAGTAACTGTTCCAAGTCCTTGCGATCACTTTGCATCGCACCGTCAATGCTATTGATATCGGCATCGACGATCACATCTACAAGACCAGCAGGTAAGCCAGCTTGTAATAAACCTTGTGTGTAGTCTTCTGCAGTTAAATTTTGATAGTGAACATTTTGACCTGAAACTTGCTGTAGGGTTTCAGCAAGCTGTGCCAATGTGAAACTGTCTGAGCTTGCAAGTTCATAGGTTTTATTCTCATGACCAGAGCTTGTAAGTACTTTTGCAGCTGCTTCAGCATAGTCAGCACGGGTCGCTGCATTAATTTTCCCATCCTTTGCTGCACCAAATAAGGTACCTGTTTCAACCACATGTCCTGCAGCAGCAAGATAGTTTTCGACATACCAGTTATTTCGTAAGAAGGTATAGGTTAAACCACTAGCTTGAATCAGACTTTCTGTTTCACGATGTTCTTGAGATAAACCCAATGGTGACGTATCTGCACGTAACAGGCTGGTATAAGCAAGATATAGAACTTTCGCTTCTACTGCAGCATCAATTACGGCTTTGTGTTGTGGAGTACGCCGACCAATTTCATTGGCAGAAATGAGTAATAATTTATCGACACCTTGTAGTGCAGGAACCAGTGTATCTGGTTGATCATAGTCAAAATGACGAAGTTCGATGCCTTGAGCTTGTAGAGATGCTGCTTTTTCTGGTGAGCGAACTAAAGCGATGATGTTTTCGGCCGCGGTTTCTTTCAATAAGAATTGAAGGACCAATTGGCCTAATTGACCTGTTGCACCTGTAATTGCGATTTTCATATTTAAACCCTCTGATTGTTGAATAAATGATCTTGATGGTTGAATCTTAATCTGTTAACTTACTAAATGTAAGTACGTACCAAAAAGTAAGTTAGTGAGTTTGAGGAAAGATTTAATGAACACATACGCTACAAGTAAGTTATTAGGTCAAGTTTTATCCACTGATTGTCCATCTCGAGAAATATTGGAACATCTCACCAATAAATGGTCAGTATTAGTTTTGCGTTGTTTGACTGAAGGGGTACACCGTTTTAGTGAACTTAAGCAGCGGATCGAAGGGGTGAGCGAAAAGATGCTGGCTCAAACGCTGAAAATGCTCGAGCAAGATGGTTTTATCTTACGGACAGTCTATCCAGTCGTGCCACCCAAAGTTGAATATCAACTGACTTTAATGGGCTCACAGGCTGCAGAAAAGTTAATGCATCTGATTGGTTGGGTTGAACGAACCTTGCCTGAAATTATTGAAGCCAAGGAAAATGCACGTAAATAGCTTTCAGAAATGGGGAGTGAAATTCGTTTGCCATTTATCAAAGGTATTTTGATGATGAGCTAAAGATTTTCGAGCGAGGTGCGGATTTTCCTAAAAATTTGCATCAGCACCAAGATGAATGAAATTTATAGTATTGCTGAATAATATTGTTCGAGAAATTCTTTAAAATATGGCAGAATAAGCGGTTTTAAAGTTTTTAGAGGATTGGCAAACATGCGCTTTGTTGATGAAGCAGTCATTACCGTAGAGGCTGGCGACGGTGGCAATGGCGTAGCCAGTTTTCGCCGTGAAAAATTCGTACCATTTGGTGGTCCAGATGGTGGTGATGGTGGTCGTGGCGGTAACGTATACGTTCAAGCCGACAACGACACAAGTACCCTAGTAGATTATCGTTATACACGTAAATTCCGTGCAGAACGTGCTAAAAATGGTCGTGGAGCGAACTGCTCAGGCCGTGGCGGTGAAGATACCGTATTGCTCGTTCCAGTGGGCACAACAATTGTAGATACAGAATCTGGCGATATCATCGGCGACTTAGTGGCTGACGGTCAGCGTGTGTTAGTGGCAGCAGGTGGTGAAGGTGGTTTGGGTAATACTCACTTCAAATCTTCAACCAACCGTTCTCCACGTAAATGTACACACGGCTCAAAAGGCGAATTTCGTGAAATTCGTCTTGAATTAAAAGTACTCGCAGACGTTGGTTTGTTGGGTATGCCAAATGCGGGTAAATCAACCTTTATCCGTGCAGTTTCAGCAGCGAAACCAAAAGTTGCAGATTATCCATTTACCACTATGGTGCCAAATCTAGGTGTGGTTGATGCTGATAGTCACCGCTCATTTGTAATGGCGGATATTCCAGGTCTAATCGAAGGGGCTGCAGAAGGTGCAGGTCTAGGTATTCGATTCCTGAAACACTTGGCGCGTACACGTATTTTATTACACATCGTAGATGTTCAACCGATTGATGGTTCTGACCCTGCGTATAATGCAAAAGCAATTTTGGAAGAGTTGAAAAAATTCTCCCCAACACTTTCAAAATTACCTGTTGTATTGGTACTCAATAAAGTAGACCAATTGGCGGTTGAAACGCGTGATGAATGGTGTGATCACATTCTCGAAGAGTTGCAGTGGAAAGGCCCTGTATTCAAAACTTCAGGTTTAACGTTTGAAGGTACTAAAGACGTTGTGTACTACCTGATGGATCAAATTGAAGAACAGCGCGAACGCGAAACTGAAGATCCTGAATATGCAGCAGAAGTTAAAGCGTTCCGTGATCAGCTTGAAGCTGAAACACGTGAGCAAACGCTTGCTGCGAAAGAAGCATATCGTGAAATGCGTCGTCAACAACGTCTGGCAGGTCAAGGTGAAGACTTTGATGATGAATTTGAAGACGGTGATGATGAGGCAGAATCGTACTACGTACGTTAATTGCTGAATAAGTGTCAAAGCAAACAAGTCTGAGGACAAGATGATAGAAGTGGTAGATGGGCAACGTCAGCTCAAGGGTTGTAAACGTATCGTTGTTAAAATCGGATCATCACTACTCACAGCAAACGGAAAAGGGTTAGATCTGGATGCAATCTCGCATTGGGCGGGACAAATTGCAGAACTACACAATGCAGGGCACGAGATCATTCTTGTGTCTTCCGGTGCTGTGGCTGAAGGGATGGTTCGTATGAATTTGGACAACCGACCCACAGATCTACCCAGTCTACAGGCTTGTGCTGCCATTGGTCAGATGGGCTTAATTCATACTTGGTCTAGCGTATTAGAACAACGTTCGATTCGCACAGCACAAGTTTTGTTAACGCATGATGACTTGGCAGACCGTCGTCGCTATTTGAACTCTTGTGATGCCTTGCAACACTTGATAGACTGGCGTGTCATTCCAGTCATCAATGAGAACGACACTGTTTCGACAGATGAAATTCGCTTTGGTGATAATGATACTTTGGCAGCTATGGTGGCGGGTCAGGTACATGCAGACTTATTGGTGATTTTAACTGACCAAGAAGGCATGTTTGACTCAGACCCTCGTTCCAATCCAGATGCAAAACTGTTCCATACAGTACGTGCAATGGATGAATCATTATTCGATATGGCTGGCGGCGGCGGTAAATTCGGTCGTGGTGGTATGTTGACCAAAGTTCGTGCGGCACGTTTGGCAGCCAAGTCCGGTTGCCCAACAGTCATTGCGAGCGGTGATAGTGATAATGTGCTGTCACGCGTGATGGCCGGTGAATTACTCGGTACATTATTTATTACCGACAATGACCGTGTCACAGCCCATCAACAATGGTTAGCTGCACATTTACAAACAGCTGGTCGCTTAGTAATTGATGATGGTGCAGTTAAAGCCATTCGTGATAATCACCGCAGTTTATTACCTGTCGGTGTGAAAGCAGTTGAAGGGCATTTTGAACGTGGTGATGTGGTGGAATGTGTTGATATTGCAGGACATCGTGTAGCTGTTGGCCGTGTAAACTTCAGTTCACGCTCGGCAGAAATAGTTAAAGGTTTGGCCTCAGATAAAGTTCATCAAGTTTTAGGGGAAGCCCGATCACTTGAAATGATCCATCGCAATCATATGTCGATTTACTAAATTGAAAGATCAAAATCCTGCTTCCGAGCGGGATTTTTATGGCATGCCATTTGAATATAACGATAAAAATAGTAATATGACGAGAAGAATATGAGCGAAATTCAATATTTAAACATTCAAGATCTAAAAGATGAGCAGGCTCAACTGTGTGAATTATTGGCACAATGTGTGCAAGATGGTGCATCACTGGGTTTTTTAACTAAAGAATCTAAGTCGCACTATGATGAATATTGGTCTGCTGTGGCAAAGGATATTCAAAAGCATAAAACCTTTTTGTGGGCGGCGCTACAAAGCGGTGAAATTGTGGGCACAGTACAATTGGTTCGTGCCACCAAAGCCAATGCACTGCATCGTGCTGAGATTGAAAAACTTATGGTGCATCCAAAGGTACGTCAGCAAGGCATTGCTCACCAACTATTCACACTTGCAGAAGATAAAGCAAAACACTTGAACTTGAAATTACTTGTACTTGATACGCGTACAGGCGATGTCTCTGAAAAGCTATATGAAAAATTTAACTTTATAAAAGCTGGGATCATCCCGCAATTTGCATTGAGCCATACAGGTACAATAGATTCAACGACATTATTTTATAAATTATTAGTTTAAGTTGAAACGGATAGATATTTTAGACCAAAACTCCTGCACAGATGCAGGAGTTTTTCATTAAAGGTTCTTTTGATTAACTCGTTTAGAGAGTTCTTCCGCACTTTCAACTCGTTCAGAATAGCGATCTGTGAGGTAGGCAGATTGACCACGTGTGAGTAGGGTAAATTTATATAATTCCTCCATCACATCGACAATGCGAGTGTAATAGGAGGAAGGTTTCATGCGATCATTTTCATCAAACTCTAAAAATGCTTTTGCAACGGAAGATTGATTTGGAATCGTGATCATCCGCATCCAACGCCCAAGGATGCGCATTTGGTTAACAGCATTAAAAGATTGCGAACCACCACTGACTTGCATTAACGCCAGCGTTTTACCTTGAGTAGCACGAATGGCACCTGCGGCTAAAGGAATCCAATCAATTTGTGCTTTCAATATAGAGCTCATCGCACCATGTCGTTCTGGCGAACACCAAACCATGCCTTCAGACCATGCAAGTAATTCATGTAATTCCTGAACTTTGGGATGTGAAGTTTCAGCATCTTCAGGCAGTGGAAGACCTTTAGGATGAAAAATTTTGACTTCTGCACCAAAATGTTCAAGGATTCGACCCGCCTCCAATACCGTTAGGCGGCTAAATGAGCGTTCACGGTTAGAGCCATATAGCAGCAGAATGCGTGGCGGATGTTCAAGTGCTTTAGCTTGAACTTGTTCAAAACGCGGTGTTTCAAGTAAATCTAGTTGAATATTGGGGAGCTTCATTTTAGTTCTCTTTATACCATTTGCGTTTTAGCCAGAGCGATACACTCACTAATGCAATAAGCACAGGCACTTCAACCAATGGGCCAATAATCGTGGTAAATGCAATCGGAGATGCAATGCCAAAGGTGGCGATGGCAACAGCGAGGGCAAGTTCAAAATTATTACCTGCTGCTGTAAAGGATATCGCAGTGGTTTTGGCGTAGTTATTGCCCATCCATTTGCTCATCAAAAAGCTAATGAAAAACATCACCACAAAGTAGATCGTGAGGGGGATGGCAATACGCAGTACATCCATCGGAAGGCTCACGACATCTGCACCTTTGAGGCTAAACATCACCACAATAGTAAAGAGTAATGCGATTAAACTGATGGGGCTGATTTTGGGTATAAATTGATTTTTATACCAATCCAGACCTTTTTGTTTTACCAATATGGCACGCGTTAGGAAACCGAGCAGGAAGGGAATGCCTAGATACACCAATACTGCATGTGTGATGGTCCAAAAGCTGACTTGGATCACTTGTGCTTCGATACCAAAATATGGCGGTAAAAAACTCAAAAAGAACCATGCGTAGGTACTAAAAAATGCAATTTGGAAAATACTGTTAAATGCCACTAAAGCCGCAACGTATTGGTTATCCCCACAAGCGAGATCATTCCAAACCAGAACCATCGCAATACAACGTGCTAAACCAATCAGAATCAAACCGGTCATGTATTCAGGGGAGTGTTGTAAAAAAACGATCGCCAAAATAAACATCAGGCAAGGTGCGATTAACCAGTTTTGAAGTAGTGAAAGGTATAAGGTACATTTATCTTTAAACACTTCAGGCAGGGCTTTGTAATCCACTTTAGCCAAAGGCGGATACATCATCAGGATTAAACCAATGGCAATCGCAATATTGACATCACCGATATTGAGTTGATTTAAAGCCCTTGAAGCACTTGGAATATACACGCCAATCGCAATGCCTAGCCCCATTGCGATAAAAATCCATAGCGTTAGATTGCGGTCTAGAAATGACAGTTTTGCAGCAGCCATTATTGAATCTCTGAAATTTTTTGGATTTCTTTGTTAAGCTCTTCACGACTTAATTGCTTAAAATCGAGTGCAAATAAAGCATCTAAACGGCGGTTAATATGCGCCACGGTATCAAGAAAAGCTGCAAGTTTTACGTCATCTGCAAGCTCTAAATGGGAAGGGTCTTCTAAACCCCAGTGTGCTTTGATGGCAGAGCCTAAGTAAATTGGGCAAGCTTCTTGAGCTGCAGAACCACAGACAGTAATTACCACATCGGGTTGGTATTGTTCACATGCTGTGATGGTTTTACTCGACAAGCCCTCAGTCGGTAGATTGAGGTTATGTAGGGTTTTTAAGGTAAATGGGTGGACTTGTCCTGAAGGTTTACTGCCTGCGCTATAAGCACGGAAACCTTCAGGGGCACGCTGGTTAAAAAGTACTTCGGATAAAATGCTGCGGCAGCTATTGCCAGTACATAGAAATAAAAAATTCATAGCGTTTCACACAATGTGGTAGTGCCTTTCGGGGAGTTTAAATCGAGGTCTTTAAATCGTTCTTGGTGACGCATGACATCGAGTATTTGTGTACACCAAGTAGGCAGTGCAGGGTGAATGGAGTAATAGACCCATTGACCTTTACGTTGATCACTCAGCACACCTGATGAACGCAGTAATGCCAAATGACGCGAAATTTTAGGTTGGCTCAATTCAAGGGACTCAGTGAGTTCGCAGACGCAGAGTTCACCTTTACAAGCCAACAGCATGATGATGTTCAGACGAGTCTCATCTGCAAGTAATTTGAAAAATTCAGTCTGTTCCATGTTTATCTGTATATATGGATTTTCATATATCTTTACATGTGAACATATGGATGTCCATATGTATTGTTCAATAAAAATCCCACACTTGGTGGGATCTTTATATTTAGACCAGTTTAAAAGTCGAATGAAGTTTGTAAGAAGAAGGTTCGTGGCTGACCAATATATTTACCACCGGTTGCATCTGATGAACGGATGAAATACTGTTTGGTTTAAATAAAGATTAGATGGAATTTATAGTCAAAAAAACCGCGCTAAAGCACGGTTTCTTAAAATGAATTTAATTATTTGAACTGGATAGAGCCATTTGCACTGACCGTGATTTTAGATTCACCACCTGCCATTTCTTGCTCAGGAATAGCATCAGCTGCCGCAGCTTTCATCATCGCCATACGCGGAACTGGCTGACCACCATAATTGCTGGTATTTAAATTAATATTAACTAAGTTGTAGCCTGATTTATTCCATGCCTGAGCGAGCGCTTGGGCACGTTGTTGAAAGTTTTTGGATGCTTCAACCATCAGTTCATTTTCAACTTTTTTACGCTGTGCATCTGACACACTAAAGCTGATGGATTGAGTTTGGAAATTTTGTTGTAACTCGCTCACCAATTGGCTAGCTGCTTTAAAGTCTGTACTTTCTAAACGCACTTCGGCACGACCACGCCATTCTTTCAATTTACGACTGTCATTGTCATAAATCGGGTAGGTGCTTTGAGATCCCGTTTCGATTATTACCGCAGGGTATTTACGGGCTGTGTTCACCGCTTGGGTCATCAATTGGTTGATTTGGGTAGCAAGTTCAGCCGGCTGTTTATTTGATTTTTCAATATATAAAACGGCATACATTTGGTCGTTCGACACTTGGCGAGTAGCATCCGCCTGAATATTCACGATGTTGTAATTGAGTGGGTCAGCTGCTTGAGTTGCTGCTGCCAAACCTAGACCGGATGCTAATAAAACAGTGGATAAGATAATTTTACGCATTGTTATGACCTATTCTTCTTTCAGAATGACTAATTTAGCTTATGCTGTTATCTTAAAAGGTGATTATGATGGATTAAAGGAAAATCTGTGGTGGGATTGTAAATCTTTCAAGAAAAATAAATGTAGTGCTTGATGAATATTTATTTAAATAATCAGTACTTAGTTGTTTTAATAATTGAAGATTACAATAATCATTCATAAGTTGTAAAAAAGCATAAAATAAAAAGGTTTTCTTTGTTTTGTCACACTGTAAGATGATAATTCAAGATATCCATGGAATAGATCTGTTTTTTCTCTAAATTATCTTTTTATTTGATCATAAAAGTGATTTATTTTCTTGAAAAAGTCTGTATCATCCGCCTCCTAGTTAGCCCATACTCAAAGAGCTTTTAAAGCTAACTAGAAACTCATAAAGCACCGAGTCAAAGGACCGCAAGTCACCCGACTTATTTCTTTCAACCCATATCAGAGATGGTAATTCGATATGAGCGTTTCTTCTGTAAACCCTGCCACTAATTCTACTAACGAATACTATTTGACTCGCCAAAGCCAGATGGAATCCAATGTTCGTAGCTATCCGCGTAAACTTCCACTTGCGATAGCAAAAGCTTTAGGTTGTTGGGTTACTGATGTTGAAGGTACAGAGTACCTCGATTGTTTAGCTGGGGCAGGAACATTGGCATTAGGCCATAATCATCCTGCGGTAATTCAAAGTATCCAAGACACACTTGCAAGTGGCCTCCCATTGCATACTTTGGATTTAACAACGCCTTTAAAAGATGCTTTCACTGAAGCACTACTTGAGCAATTACCTGGTGGTAAAGAAGAGTATTGTCTACAGTTCTGTGGTCCGTCTGGTGCAGATGGTACAGAAGCAGCAATTAAATTAGCAAAAACTTACACTGGTCGTAGTTCAGTAATCAGCTTCTCAGGTGGCTACCATGGTATGACCCATGGCTCTTTGGCTATGACTGGTAACTTGTCTGCTAAAAATGCTGTGAACGGCTTAATGCCAGGTGTTCAATTTATGCCGTATCCGCATGAATACCGTTGCCCATTAGGCATAGGTGGTGAAGCGGGTGTAGACGCATTAACGTATTATTTCGAAAACTTCATTGAAGACGTAGAAAGCGGTGTAACGAAACCTGCAGCTGTAATCTTGGAAGCAATCCAAGGCGAAGGCGGTGTAGTGACTGCACCTGTAAAATGGTTAAAGAAAATCCGCGAAGTGACTGAAAAGCACAACATCGTGTTGATTCTTGATGAAGTACAAGCGGGCTTTGCACGTTCAGGTAAAATGTTTGCCTTTGAACATGCAGGTATTGAGCCAGACGTCATTGTAATGTCTAAAGCGGTAGGTGGTAGCTTACCACTTGCAGTATTGGGCATTAAACGTAAGTTTGACGCATGGCAACCAGCGGGTCACACGGGTACATTCCGTGGTAACCAACTTGCTATGGGTACTGGTCTTGCAACAATCAAAACCATCAAAGAGCAAAATCTTGCGCAAAATGCACAAGAGCGTGGTGACTTCTTACAAGCTGAATTGAAAAAATTAGCGGTAGAATTCCCATGTATCGGCAACGTACGTGGCCGTGGTTTGATGATTGGTATTGAAATCGTGGATGAGCGTAAACCAGCAGATCACATGGGCTCATTACCAGGTGATTCTCAATTGGCAGCAGCAATTCAAGCAGCATGTTTCAACAACAAATTGTTGTTAGAAAAAGGTGGTCGTAACGGTACTGTCATTCGTTTACTTTGTCCATTGATCATCAATCAAGCTGAATGTGAAGAAGTGATCGTTCGCTTCAAGAAAGCACTTGCTGAAGCACTTGTTGCAACTCGAGGCGCGTAAGACATGGTAGATTTTGCAGAACATCGTAAAGCGTTATTCTGCAATGATGCACAATCCATTGCTGACTACCAGTCAGCAATGGGTGAAGCGGTAAAAGCCGTTTCTGCATGGTTGCAAAATGACAAAATGTACACCGGCGGTAGTATTAAAGAGCTTCGTAGTGCAATTGCATTCAATCCTTCTAAAGAAGGTATGGGTGTACATAAATCACTAGACCGTATGGTTGAGCTGTTCTTAAACAAAAGCTTAAAAGTACATCACCCACATTCTTTAGCGCATTTGCATTGCCCAACAATGGTAACAAGCCAAATCGCTGAAGTGCTCATTAACGCGACAAACCAATCTATGGACTCATGGGATCAAAGCCCTGCAGGTTCATTGATGGAAGTTCAATTGATTGATTGGCTTCGCCAAAAAGTGGGCTACGGTGCAGGTCAAGCAGGTGTATTCACCTCTGGCGGTACGCAGTCTAACTTAATGGGCGTTTTACTTGCACGTGATGCGTGCATCGCGAAAAACTGGAAAGACGAAAACGGCAATCCGTGGTCTGTTCAGCGTGATGGCGTACCATCTGATGCTATGCGTAACGTCAAAGTGATCTGTTCTGAAAATGCGCACTTCTCTGTGCAAAAGAACATGGCGATGATGGGCATGGGCTTCCAATCTGTCGTGACTGTTCCTGTAGATGCGAATGCTCGCATGGATATGGACGCGCTTGAGAAAACCATGGCTCACCTTCAAGCTGAAGGCAAAATCGTGGCATGTGTAGTTGCAACTGCGGGTACTACCGATGCAGGCGCGATTGACCCATTGAAAGAAGTGCGTGCAATCACCAACAAATATGGCGCGTGGATGCATATCGACGCAGCATGGGGCGGTGCACTGATTCTTTCAAATGACTATCGTTCAATGTTAGACGGTATTGAACTGTCTGACTCGGTAACGCTTGATTTCCATAAGCATTACTTCCAAACGATTTCATGTGGCGCATTCTTGCTTAAGGATGAAGCGAACTATCGTTTCATGCATTATGAAGCTGAGTACTTAAACTCTGCTTATGATGAAGAGCATGGTGTTCCGAACTTAGTATCTAAGTCATTACAAACAACTCGCCGTTTTGACGCGTTGAAATTGTGGATGACAGTTGAAGCATTGGGTGAAGAGCTTTACGGTTCGATGATCGATCACGGTGTGGGTTTAACACGTGATGTTGCAGCATATATTGATGCAACAGATGGTTTAGAAATGTTGGTTGATCCACAATTCGCTTCTGTATTGTTCCGTGTAATTCCTGAAGGTTACCCAGCAGAATTACTCGATACACTTAACCAGAACGTTGCTGACGAATTGTTTGCACGTGGTGAAGCGAATATTGGTGTAACTAAAGTGGGTCAAGTTCAATCATTAAAAATGACCACTTTAAGCCCAGTGGCAACTTTAGACAACGTGAAGAACTTGCTTGCACTTGTACTTGCAGAAGCTGATCGTATTAAAGGTCCAATCGCGGATGGTACATATACACCTGCAATTGACTAATCGGTTGTTTGTGTTAAAAAAAGGCGCTCAATTGAGCGCCTTTTTTTATGCTTTTAAATAGCTTAGATTTATAAATAAAGTGCAACTTAATTGATGTTATAGCCGTAATTTTTCATTAGTGCATACTTTTTTTTGCGTAGGCGTATTGTTACTTTGAAGGATCAAAGTAACTAAAATCCTTCTCAGGCAAAAGGTACATCCATGTGACCTTTACCTTGCAGCGACATCCCTGTCGCCAGTCGCGATAGTCATTGATGTTTATCATTTGATGAATGAGATACCACAATATTTATAACCAATATAAGGCTTGTAAAGGAGTTTCCCTCTCCTTGTAGGAGAGGGTTAGGGTGAGGTGAATGCAATACGATATTGATGTTATGCAGCAAACAATGGAGTAAATCCTTTCTTTCGTAATAGTTTCCGATACATGCTTGAACTGCGGTCTGCAGGAAAATGTGCTTCTATACTCAAATCTAATGGCAAATATTCAGGCTTTTGCGATTCGGATACTAAGCGATCTTCTTCAAATATTTTTAAGTTAAAGTCGTAAGCATCTGCTACAGGCAGATCCTTGTCATAATTTCGACAAATAGGTGCAAATAGACGTGTAGAGCGGGCGGTCATTGGTGAGGCCGTATTCATAATCACTTGCTTGCTGTTATTTGGAAAATGAATCGTCAGCGTTGCAGTAAACGGCAGATGAATTTCAAAATGGCGCAACCATTGGAAACACTCTTGTCCGCGCTGTTCTAAACCAATTGGATAGCGCCCAACACTGCTCCAATAGTCTGCATTAAGCCAGTTTCTGTTTCGATGGTCGTGTAGTCAGGTACTTCTACATTTGCATGATCGCCAAACGTATCGGGATGTACCCATGCAAAATTCGCAACATCAATAAAACCTTCAAGCTGCCGGCCTGCAAAACATTGAAAATCTACCGTTGGACAAACCAATTGTTGAAAATCTGCATCTTCCCAATTGGGCATGCTAGGTATATTGGGTTCAGCTTCAGAATGAGC
>NZ_LQXP01000030.1:0-45217 GCF_003268405.1 Acinetobacter sp. CFCC 11171
TATTATTAAAAATAATACAATCAGCTTTCGTAGGAAATATAAACTAGATTTCACAAGTGATTTACTTTGCTACAAAAAAATACCTATCGATACAATTTATAATGCTAACTGGATAACTAATGAACTTAAAGGCAAAAAATCAGCAGAAATAAAAGCCTTGATGAGAGATACGTACCAATTACCACCAGATATAGCTAGTTCAATTTCCACGCAAACAGGTGCAAGAGAAAAAATTGAAGAGCTAATTGAAAATCTACCCGAGGATAAATTCCAGTATGGTTGGGAAAATTTACCAACTGGATTCAGTAACACAGTTACACCAATGTTTCCTGAACCTATTTATATTCCAGCTGTAAAAGATTTTAGTGATGAAACAAAAACTAAAGAAAGTACAAGCTTTGGTAAATTAATAAAAATTTTATTCAAACAAATTGAACAATCTCCTGAATTTCTAGACATCAAAAACTCTTTTGAAAAGCTCAATAAAATGCTAAATCGCCAGCTTATCAAAGATGAGGATGGCACTGAAAGTACTCTTGACGAACGATTACCTAGCCTTAAATTATTAGAAGCTGAAATAGAAAAGGTTTTTCAAGAAAGCTTTTCACAAATTAAATTAGAGCTAGAGATTCCCAATCCAGAAGTAAAACAAATTTTTAATAGCACTCAAATTTTAATAGATGATGGTATAAAAACTACTATTGATTATAAAGGCGATGGTGTTAAACGTACTCTAGTGTTTTCTATACTTAGAACTTATGTTGAAAAGCTTAATTCTGATAACCAAAACACAGACTACATTTTTCTTTTTGAAGAACCGGAATTGTACCTCCATCCTAATGGTCAGAGAATCCTCTATAACGTTCTTGAAAAATTATCCTTAAAAGATCAAGTATTCGTCACAACACATTCCCCAAACTTTTTTTCTGCTACGGCTAAAGAAACATGTTTTATTAAAATTTATAAAGACTTTTCTTGTACACCTCCTAGTTCTAAAGCAAAAGAAATTAATTTTGTTCAAAATGGTTCTTATAAGGATGCCTTCCAAATTATATGTTATGAAAACAGCACGCCAGCTTTTTTTTCTAAAAAGGTTCTTTTAGTAGAAGGTGATTCAGATTTGATATTTTTGAAAGGATTATCAAAATTCATTAATGAATCTTATTGTTTCGAAAAAACAAATATTCCAATCATTAGAATAAATGGGAAAATGAACACAAAAAGGTTTTATGATTTCTATAAACATTTTGATATAGAGGTATTTACCCTCTTAGATTTAGATATTTTAATTGATGGATTTGATAAGCTAGAGCTAGGGGAAAACAGTTCTGAACTTCAGGATTTAAGAAATAATCTCTTAAATAAACTTGATCAGATTTGTGAAAAACAAGATATTGAAAGTAGAATCAAAGGCTCGATGATTTCAGAGCATGTCAAAAAACGTTCGTGGCAAGAAAAATATACTCGATTAAAAGAATTAGCCTATAAAGTCAAAAATAAAGAAGAGATTGAAGACATTGAACTACAAGAAATTGATGAGCTTTTTGAATTTGAAACCAATAACAAGCGCCGCGAAGCTTTAAAATTATCTGAAACCTTCTATTTAGATGAAAAGATCCAACTCATAAATCGGTTATATGATTTAGGGTATTTTGTATTAAATTTAGGAGCAATTGAAGCTTATTACCCTGAGCTCACTTCAGGTGAAGATAAACCATCTAAAGCCCTAAATGCTTTAAAAATTATTGAAGAATCAAATATAAGTTATCTCCCCCGAATAACTTATAGAGAAACTCAACATTGTGAGTTAAGCCTAATTATGAATAAAATTTTTTCATAGACCCTCTCCCCAACCCTCTCCCATTGGGAGAGGGAGCATCATTTGATCTTATGCTTGCGTGAGTTTAGTAATGAATATTCCCTCTCCTTTTAGGAGAGGGTTAGGGAGAGGTGTTTTTGCTTTTAAGCTCAAAGCACACTTTCCACAAATCCTCCAATACCACATCCGTTCGACCTAACACATCATGATTCCAATACCGCACCACCTTTAAACCTAAAGCCTCTAAAAATTTCGTCCGCTCAGCATCATATTCAATAGCATCATCAATTCCATGCTGACTACCATCCAACTCAATCACTAAACCAATTTCATGACAGTAAAAATCCACAATATAAGGTTTGATCACATGCTGACGGCGAAATTTAAGATTCATAAAACGCTTGGCACGTATGAGTTGCCACATCAGATTTTCTGCATCAGTGGCGGTATGACGCATGGATTTGGCGAATTCTAATAATGCAGGGTCAATTTTAATTTTTATTTCCCTCTCCCTAGCCCTCTCCCATAGGGAGAGGGAACATTCATTGTGACATCACTTAATTTAAATTATCAAATTTAAAAAATATAACAGCTAAATTTTACCCAAAATTCAATCAATAATGGAAATCCCCTCTCCTCCTAGGAGAGGGTTAGGGAGAGGTGCTTTTATAAAACCCCATTCTCCAACAACACTTCCAGCCCCTTCACCTTCTCCATATATTTCAGCCGTTCTTTTTCCCACTTCACTTGTTCTTTTAGCACTGAAACATCACCATCAATCACCTTATACACATCTTTCACCTGCATATTTTTGGGCTTCGGTTTTTCACTCCAATGAAAGCTATCCGTAATGTCATCTATTTGATTGGCGAGGCGTTGGCTTTGTGCCTCAAGCGCCATTTTATAAAACTTTAAATGTTCATCGGTTAAGGCTTTAGGGCTTTTGCCTTTATTGGTTTCTAGCCGTAATTGCAACTTTAATAAATAAAACAAATCCTGTGCTTCATGAGCTTGGTTCACCACTTGTAGCAACTCGGTTTTTTCCGCTTTTTTAGCTTCATCAGGCTCACGGTCTGGATGAATCATGGCAGTGATTTTTAAATACACGGTTTTCAGTGATTGGTTTACTAACTTTTCAGCTTGTTCACGCTTTTGCGCTAAGCGTTTCCGCTGATGATCTTCTTTCTCACGTTGATATTGTTCGCTGTCCCACTCTTCATATGACTCATATTGTTCTGTTTCTTTTTCTATATCAACTTGACCTTCTACTTTGCTCTGTTCAGTTTGGGCCAACTTGGCTTTTTTATTCGGCTTTTGATTGTGTGCATGATGCTGCTGATAAAAGGCATCGACCTCTGCGACTTTTTCAAGTTCTGATGTATTTAAATAGTTGGATTTTTTCAGCTGCTTTGCCAATTTCGTGAGTTTGGCATCGAGCTGTGCTAAATCTGCTTTGGCAAAGTCTTCTTGCTGTAGATGCTGCCAAAGCTGTGCAAGCTGACGAAAATACACCGCATGCAAATCACGATAAATCGGCACAAGTTTTAACTGAATATAACTCTGAATCTCACTTTTGGCATTTTGCCAAAGATCTAAATCCAGCTTTTGCTGTTCGATTTGCTCAATCAGTTTATTCAGCTTTTTATGCTGTGTGGATAAAGCTTCAGCACTCGGGAGTAAACTGACTTTTAACTCAAAAGACATAAGCAAATTTAACGCAAAAAGAAAATTATAGCCGATCTAAGCACTAAACTTATGAGCACTTTGCCTAAATCAAAAATGACGTTTTATCAATTAACGCTCAAATCGTTGTAAATATTGACTCAACTCTTCCCGAACAACCACCTCATGTCCTGCATGACTTCGACGTTGTTCCAAGAGATGCTCTGAGTCGATCACTACCACGCGATGACCATCCGCAATTAAACGATCTACGCCTTCAAAGAGCATTCGGACACCAACAGCGTGTATCAAAGAAATATTGGTCAGGTCTAAAACGATATGGTTATTCGCAACAGGTTCATCCTCTAAGATCCGCAGTAACATTTCCGACTCAGTAAATTGCAATACGCCGCGCAGTTCATACACCACCACCGAACGATCTATCCCGCAGGTATAGCGACTCTGGACGATCGTTTGCGCTGAAGGTGTTCCCTCCATGACATGCAGTCCCATGTCCTTAGACAGTCGTTCAAATATTTCGACGCCTCGAACACTATTCCCATGTGTATCCAGTTTCGGACTAAAGACAGCCAGCCCAACCTGCCCCGGCAAAGCCCCCATAATGCCACCGGCCACACCGCTTTTGGCAGGAATACCGACCGTTGTCAGCCAATCCCCCGCAGCATCATACATGCCGCAAGTCATCATCACACTCAACACTTGGCGCACCACCGAACGTGACAGCAACCGTTTTCCTGTGGCTGCTTGCACGCCACCATTGGCAAGCACACTGGCCATTTTTGCCAAATCTTTAACCGTCACTAATATTGCACACTGACGAATATAGCCATTCACCACATCTTCAGGGTCTTCTTCAAGCACACCGACTGTGCGCAGCATGTAACCGATCGATAAATTTCGAAAAGCCGTCTTCACTTCAGACTGGTAAACCGCTTCATCAAAACTTAACTCACGCCCTGCCAGTTCACTTAAAAATTCACGGAGTTTTTCAGCTCGAGTGCTGTGCTCGTCATGCGGTAAAAGTGAATGTGTGGTGATTGCTCCCGAATTGATCATCGGGTTTTTCGGGGTATTGCTTTGTGGATCGAGTGCAATTTGATTAAACGCCTCTCCCGATGGCTCGACACCGACCTTTTGTAAAACGCTGTCTAGACCAAGATGACGAATCGCTAAGGCATAAGCAAAAGGTTTAGACATCGACTGAATGGTGAACTCGACTTCGTCATCACCCGTGGAATAAATTGTGCCATCTACGGTAGACAGTGCCAAAGCCAGTCTATTTGGATTGGCGTTAGCTAACTCAGGAATATAATCTGCCAAAGCTCCGTGCTGATTGGCATCGCAGGCATTGAGGACATGCTGTAAATAATCTGGAACAGGCGTTTTCATAAAGGTTATTTTTTGTTGTGCGCTTTTTTATTTATAACAAATTGAGCTGCATCTGTATAAGTCCTTATGGTGAAGACGCATTCTGAGCTAAAACTTGTATGTGCTGTAGGTTTAAATGGTGCATCATTTCTCGTATAAAGACGAAATAACTGAGTTGAGTGATTGCCTGCTCACCAAATAGATTTTGATAATATTCGGTATGTTCAATCATTTCATTAAAGCCATGTTCAAAGCTTTGTCGGTCAATGCGGGGCGCATGTTCAAAAAAGGTTTGCGCCAATAGATGCAGCATCGCATCATTCGACTGAGCGTAGCGCTGCGTCTGATAATTAAGCTGTACTCGTTCTAAAATTTCTTCAATTTCATAGATCAAATATTCAATCGCTAAAGCATCGAAGCGCTGATGTCGGACACATTTTTGCACCAAAGCCGCTAAGCCATGATCAAAATGAATATTCTGTTGCTCGGTCTGAAAGTCGAGCTGCGCTAATCCGAGCTGAAATTGTAATTGCTGCATCGCTATCTTTTAAGTTTTTAATCTTCTGCAAAGTTTACCTCACGAAAGCTACGCACTTGGTTACGACCTTGTTGCTTTGCCGTGTACAGCGCTTGATCGGCCATACGCGTGACCACAGCAGACGGTGTCCCCTCAATCGCAGTTGCTGCACCGAAACTTGCACTAATCTTCAACATTTGATGGTTGGCTATCATAGTTTCAGCTTCAGAAATGGCCAATCGACAGCGTTCAGCGACCTCTATCGCCTGCTCTAAACTCTGATTTTTTAAAATTAAAATAAATTCTTCACCGCCATAACGTCCAACCACATCTTGTACACGAGTATTGTCATTTAAAATTTGAGCAACACGTTGTAAAACGGCATCTCCTGCATCATGTCCATATTGGTCATTGATCAGTTTAAAATGGTCGAAATCAAGTAAAACCACTGCAAATTCAGGCTGTGTCTGTTTGCTGAGTGTATCAAGTTCATGACTAACATAACGTCGGTTAAACACATTGGTCAGCCCATCGACACGGCTGAGGACTTCCATCTTTTGTTCACGGTGTCGCCACTGTAAAAGCAAAATCTGAAAAAATACTGCACTGACGATCAATATAGGTAAATACAACTCCGCCATACTCATCAGCCAAAAGGCATTGTCGTAAAACTCACTCTGTTTTAAAGCCGGGCTGAAAATCGGTGCATATTCTAGATAGTCAATCGAAGTTTGATAGCAAATGTAGCCAATAAACAGTGTGATCGGAAATGTAATACTGAGCATAATCGCAGGACGATAAAAAACCAAACCGACCATCAGCAGATTGACCGTCCCCGCCATAGTGGCAGGACTATAGATCCCGATCATATAGCCACCATAGATCATGCCGATCCCAAACAGGACGGGCGCAAAATAGCTAAAAAACAGTCTAAAATTTAAATATTTTTTGAAATAAAGACTGAGTACTGCCAATACGCCATAACTGAGTAGGACTATACAAGCGACGATGATCCTGAACTTGAGTTCACTCGGATTAAACCAAATCCGATTGGTCGAATAATAAAAATTCATGATGCACCACTTCAACACGCTAACTTGACTCAGCATGCCAAAGATGAGAAGTAAACGCCCTTTATCATAGTCAGACCAATTGATGATGAGATAGTCCGATTCAAATAAAAGATGCTTCAACTTACGCCATTGTACGCCCCATTTCGTACAGACAGCATTGCCCCAATTTTTCCCCATTAATCTTCTTTTTTATTTTATTATTTCGCTAGTTATACAAGGTTTTAGCTTCAAAAAGAAAGCCTATTTCACAGTTATAAGTGCAACATTTGAAGCCTTTAAACTTCACTTGCACCACTATTCAAATTACTTTTCCGCTATTTTTTAGCTCAATTGGTCATTTTTATATTTTGAAATAGCATGGTTTATTATTCTAAACGCTCGGTGAATAAGATCCCGTTCAGATGATCGACCTCATGTTGCACGATCCGTGCAGGAAAGCCATTCAGGGTTTTCTCTTTGACTTCACCTTGAAGGGTCAAATATCGCACGTGAATTTGCTCGGCTCTCGGGACTTGTCCTCGTGCATTCGGCACACTTAAGCAGCCTTCTTCACCCAAAACCGTGGTCGTAGATCGAGATGTAATCACTGGATTGACCATCACGATCGCCTCCATTTCAGGCGCATCGGGATAGCGTAAATTTGTACGTGAAGCCACGATAATCACCCGCTTTGAAACATAAATTTGCGGCGCGGCAATGCCTACGCCTTGACGCTCAAGCATAGTGGCATGCAGTGTTTCACTTAGTGCAGTTAACCATGCAGAACCTATTTCAGATGCTTGTACCTCTGCGGCAGTGAGCGTCAAAATCGCTTCACCACGCTGTGCAACAGCAGCAACATTACTCATGTTTTTATCCTTTTTAAGTCTAGCGGGCTGAAATCACTTTAAAAAAACAACCATGCAATATTCATTATTATCGGTTCTGAGTATAAAACAACAGCGTGCTATGGCTTTGAATCTTTTGTGGTTTATATAGAGCACAAAGTAAAATAGTAGATCATACTACCCTATACCATTAATATTTATCATTTATACATCAAGGTACGCCATTATCTATTACCAATCATTCTTTTAGTTAATACCACTTTATCTATATTATTTTGTTCTTAATTAATAATATTTTCATAACTATAAGTTTTTAATAAGGCAACAAAGTTTGATTATTCAATAAAAATTTGAATCACTAAAATCGTCAAATGCTATTTGCTGTTGGAAAATATTTGCATGGAAGCTCAGCCACGCCTGACTCGTCAAGATAAACGCACCCTCGGACTGTCATCCCTCGGTGGCGCACTTGAGTTTTATGACTTTGTCATTTATGTGTTTTACGCCAAAATTATTTCGGAACTGTTTTTCCCCACTGGCCTCAGTCCATTTTGGGCGATGTTGAATACCTACGGTATTTTTGCAGCAGGATATTTTTTCCGCCCATTGGGTGGTGTCGTAATGGCGCATTTTGGCGATTTGATTGGTCGTAAGCGTTTATTTAGTTTGTCTATTTTACTCATGGCTCTGCCTACACTGATGATTGGTGTGATGCCGACTTTTGAAAGTATTGGTTATGCAGCACCACTTTTGCTCCTACTGATGCGTGTGATTCAAGGCATCGCGATTGGTGGTGAAATCCCTGCTGCATGGACTTTTGTTTCAGAGCATGTGCCTGAGCAAAAAATTGGTATCGCCAACGGCCTACTCACTGCTGGCTTATCTTTGGGTATCTTATTGGGCGCACTGATGTCTTTGTTTATTTCATTACAATTTACAGAGTCAGAAATCCATGATTGGGCATGGCGGATTCCATTTATTTTAGGCGGGATCTTTGGTTTTATTGCGCTCTATCTCCGCAGTTATTTAAAAGAAACGCCTGTATTTAAAGCCATGCAAGAAAAGAAACAATTGGCTAAAGAACTTCCAGTGAAACAAGTGCTGCAACAGCACAAAACAGGCGTTGTGATTGGTATGCTGTTTACATGGTTCTTAACTGGCTGCGTTGTTGTATTGATTTTAGCGATGCCAAATCTACTCACGAGCACCTTTGGTTTTGAACGTGCAGATGCCTTTAAAATGCAAAGTGCCGCTATTGTGATGCAAATGGTCGGTTGTATCTTGGCTGGTCTTTTGGCAGATCGCTTCGGTGCGGGCAAAGTGATGCTGTTCGGTTCCCTCCTTGTCGCGATAATCGCGGGCGTGTTCTATAACAGCTTGGGCCATGTGGCAGCATCGACCGTGTTTACGCTCTATATGCTGCTCGGTTTGGCATCAGGTACGGTCGGCATGGTGTCTTATAGTATGGTGAAAATGTTCCCTGCACAGATTCGTTTCTCGGGCATTTCATTTTCATACAATTTGGCTTATGCCATCGCGGGTGGTATCACCTTGCCATTGGTTCAATGGTTGAGTTTATACAGCAACATTGGCGCCATGTATTATATATGGACTGTCTGTTTGGTGACCTTCTTTACTGCGATGCTTTATCGTCAACGTTTTGAAAAAACATCTCGCTAACTGATGTTACGAAGTAACATCAGCAGCGCAATTTGATTCAAATAAATGAACGATACGCGCTAAGGTCATCCGCAAGTGTTTGAGACAGGACTACTTTTAATCAAAATTGTTTTTGCAATACTTTGAAAAATTTGACGCTAGTGAACGAGTTTTGCGGTGAGGAGCATTGCTCCGCAAGATGGTTTCCTTACGAAGCTTCGCTTCTCATTTTGCCTAATGAGAAACATTGTTTCGTAAGAGTACCTCCAGCCGAAGGCTAATCCCTTTATTCAATCCATAGATGTAAGACCCCGTCGAATAGACTTAAATATCATTTAAAAATTGTGAAATTACTTTTACGTGCGTAACATCAGTCCCTAAAAAAAGCGGTCAATGACCGCTTTTTTTAAATCTCTTTCAAATCAATTCAGGCTTTTAAATTTTTACGCAATTCATCTTCTACAATTTCAATCTCAAGCTGACTAAAACGACGAATTTCACCTTCTGCATGTTTTTCAAGTAATCCACCAATCAGTGGAACTTTGACTTTCACCGTCCAATCCAAATTGAAACTCACTTGTGTTGCATCACCACTGACACTTCGTTTACAACTGGCTTCGAGCGGTAGGTTCGGATCTAGTTTGACGTCAGAGGTTAATGCCGCCAAATTACTAATATCCGTACGTTTCAGACGAAACGCATCTTTTAAAAACTTCTTGGCAATATCTGGAATATTTACATCCAAGTTATAGGCACGTTTTAAGGTATACATATCACCTGTTTTTTTTGATTCTAAAATTTCTAGATTTTCACCCGGTATGCGTTTGCACACCGCTTCATGCAAGCTGATATCTGCGGCTAGTCGTTTAAAATCTTCCAGTGAAACGCCATGAATTGTGGCATTGACGGTAAATTGATGTGCCATTCTCGTAATCCTTCAGGTCAATATTGGTTTTATTGTTTTATTTCGCCCAGTCTACAGTTGCTAAAACTGTGCTTTGGATTAAATCGGAAAGCGCTGTGGCTGTCATTGACCTGAAACCAAGCTAGAAAAACAGAATTGCCATACTGAAATTCATAGGGACTCTGGCTTAAAGGACTTTTTGATAGATTTGCCCATGCTGATCTTTAAACTCGAGCTGAAATTCCCAGCCCGCATCAATTTTTAAATACATCCCTGCATAGGACAACTTTGCGTACCAATGACCAAAGTCGAGGCTAAAAATAAAAGCTGGCTTGTTCAGGAAGCTGTTGCATTGGTTTTGCATGTATCAAAGCGCTTGGTTCAAAAGACGTGCAGTGCGAGCCATAATCATGAAAAAGTTTGAAACATAGCTGATTAAAAATTTTAAATGTTGAATCTTTTGGGATCAAGTTGCGTCATTTTTTTATAACATTCCATATCTTTTCATTTCTTCCTGCGCTTATTTTTATCTTTATAAAACGAATCTTTATAGAGCTGATTTTAAAAATTTTAGTTATTTTAACCGCATGCTATGCACCACACCATCTCGATCACGGTGTACCAATTTGATCGGTTGTGAATAATCGATCAAGAAACTTTGGTGTTTATAACTGATTTGGATGCCGTATTCATCTGCACCATCATCCAAACCGCTGATGCTACATTGCGTCCCTTGTGGAAATGCGTTGAGCCATTCAGCGTTATACACATCAGCAATTTGCTCAAACTGAAAAAAGCTCGCCTTTTGCTGCAGTAGAAATGCAGCTTGTCGGTCAAAACGCAGTTGCTGCTCATGTTGAAAGTCGATAATCATGACATGCATGCTCTTTACTTATTCATCGGGATCGGATCATCGGCTATTAAAATCAAGCTTCGCAGACACCCAATTTTGCTGATAAATTCACAGAGGATTTTATGACATGTCTTAGACTCAAATGAACACAGCCACATTTCTTAAGGCATAAAAAAGGCACTTCTCATCGGGGTGAAGCCCGATTATGAAATGCCCTTTATGGTTACATAAGTAAATATATTTTTATAAATTGTCAAATTGGGAATGAAAAAAACATCTGTGGGCTAAATGGATAAAGCTTTCATCGCCTGTTGCTGCTGTTTATTTTTGACTTGTGTCCATTGCCACCAACCAAATGCCGCCAAGCCCACAAAACCTGCATACAACGCCGCAGTGAGATACAGGTCTTTGTATATAAACATACCCACATAGATAATATCGACAAATACCCAAAGCACCCAAGTAGCAATATGTTTCCGGCTGGTCCAATACGTTGCGAGTAAGCTAAACGCGGCCAATTGTGCATCCAAAATTGGTACGGCTGCATCGGTAAAATAGTGCAGGCTTAAACCAAAAATCAAACCGCCCACCGCAGCTAAGAGCATTTGAAAGATCACAATTTTGGTCGCAATCGGTTCAATACGGATGTCATGATCTTGTTGTTTGCCCTTCAACCAGTGATAAAAACCGTAGAAGTTCACCACCACAAAGAAAAACTGCAAAATGGTTTCGCCATAAAGTTTGTAGGTATAAAACAAGTAGGCATACAGCAAAAAAGCTGCAAAGTTAAACCACCAACACCACATATTTCGCTTTATGGTTAAAGTCACCCCGATTAAGCTAATAATGACTGCAAATATTTCTAAGTTCGACATGGTTGATTGGGCCTTAAAAAAGCTGCAGCTATTATGGAAAAAATCAGCCCAAAGGCAAGCTATATCCCACACTATTTCATATCAACTCTGTAAATTTTAAATCAAACCACTCATCCACCAGACGATGATTTTGATGTTTTGAACGCATCAGTTTTGACAGTTTTCTAACAATCGTTTAAAAACCTATCTATGCCTAAAGAATAATCAGAAGGAATTATTAAAATGTCAGAACAACAAGGTCGTGTAAGTCGAGAAATCCGTGGTCATCTTTATTTGATCGGTTTGGACCGTGCAGATAAACGAAATGCGTTTGACAGTCATTTAATTCATGACCTTTCACTGGCGCTCACTGAATATGAAGATGATCTAAATTTACGCTGTGCGGTGATTTTTGCTCATGGCGATCATTTTACTGCGGGTCTAGATCTGGTCGAACTACAACCCAAACTTGGCAGTGGACTATTTAATTTTCCTGATCAGCAAATTAATCCGTGGGGAACCAACTCACGACAACGAAAAAAACCAGTTGTGGTCGCGGTACAAGGGTTCTGTTTTACAGCGGGTATTGAACTCATGCTGAATGCCGATGTCGTGATCGCACAGCGTCAGACAGAGTTCGCTCAAATGGAAGTGCAACGTGGCATTCTTCCTTTTGGTGGTGCAACAGTTCGCTTTGTGCAAGCAGCGGGTTGGAATAAAGCCATGCGCTATTTACTCACAGGTGAACGTTTCAATGCGCAAACGGCATATGACATGAACTTGGTGACTGAAATCTCTGAGCAAGCGCCCTTATCTCGTGCAATTGAACTTGCAGAACAGATTGCACAGGCTGCACCATTGGCAGTTCAGGCAACACTCGCTGCAGCACAGCAAGGGGTGCATTTGGGAGCCGATGCTGCATTTGCTCAATTGGATCAGCACTTACAACCATTACTAAAAACACAAGATGTACAAGAAGGTGTGATGGCCATGCTACAACGTCGCCCAGCCAATTTTCAGGGCAAGTAAGCCTTTATTTAAACTGAGTAAACCCTTTCCGTCCTGCCCATCCAGAGAAAAATTATGCCAACGGATTTAGAACAAGCAACGCAAGAAATACGTATTACACCCGTGAGTTTCCCTGCAACCGATGGTTATACGCTTTCAGGCGTTGAATATCGGCCTAATACTGCCTCTAAGGCCAATATTATTATTTCAAGTGCGACAGGTGTACCTCAACAATTTTACCGTCGTTTTGCCGAGTATGCCGCAGGACTCGGTTATCAAGTACTGACTTTTGATTATCGTGGTATAGGACGTTCTGCACCGTCAAAACTTAAAGGCTTTAAGATGTCTTATCTTGACTGGGGACGTTATGACCTTTCTGGTGCCATAGCTTATATGCAACAACACGGCCTGCAAACTTTTCTAGTGGGACACTCCTATGGCGGTCAAGCACTAGGCCTCACCTCAAATCATGATCAGATTCGTGCCATGTATTGTTTTGGCACGGGCGCAGGCTGGCATGGCTATATGCCATTTAAGGAAAAAATGAAGGTTCATGTGATGTGGAATATCGTTTTTCCGCCGATGGTTGCCGTCAAAGGGTATTTGCCTTGGAGCAAACTCAATATGGGCGCTGACCTCCCTGTCGATGTCTATAAGCAATGGCGTCGTTGGTGTAAAAACCCAACCTATTTCTTTGCCGACCCTGAGCTGAGTGAGCTATCTCAACAATATGCTGCAGTTCAAATGCCGATTTATGCGGTCGCTGCACTCGATGATGACTGGGCATTACCCAATTCACGACATGCTTTTATGCAACATTATGCGCAAGCATCAATGCAATATATCAATATTGAAGCGCAAGATTATGGTCTAAAACATATTGGTCATATGGGATATTTCCGCAAAGGTGCTGAACCCTTATGGCAGGAAGTCATTGGAAGGTTTGACGAACTATTAGTCGCCTAGACCGATTTATTTCATACACATCACATTGATTTATTCGGATAGAGAGATACATGCGTCCACGGAAAAACACCTCAGAACACCTATTGCTACAGTCAGCACACTCCTTTAAACGCTATGGCTATATGGGCTGCAGCATGGGGAAATTGGCTGAAGCCTGTGGACTTTCAAAAGCTGCTTTTTATTACGACTATCCGAATAAAGACGCTTTACTGATGGAAATTTTAAACCTGACGCATGTAAAGTTACAGCACAGTATTTTTCAGCAATTACAGCAAACTACTACCTCACCTCAACAGACTTACCCGCACATCCATCAACTGGCCATCCAGTTTTTTAGCCAAGGTGGATTAGGTTGTTTAGTCGGGATATTAAGTATGGAACGTCAACATTTGCCTACCGAGATTTTTGCAAAATTACAGTCCATCTTTCAGGAGTGGCAACTGGCCTTTGAAGTGTTTTTTCAGCGATGCATGAGCATCGAACATGCCGCTCAACTTGCCAAAGTCAGCTTGGCGGATTATGAAGGCGCGATTTTAATGGCCCGAATAACCGATGATTTGAGTTATCTCGATTTAGTCCAAGATCGCATTTTGCTTCAACTTGCGGAGTCTTGATAGCGATATTCAATTTTATGTTCTTCGCCAAAACGGTCGACATGTGTATAAAACTCACCGTATCGGCCTAAATAATACTCGAGCGATTGATTGTAAAAACTCCAATAAATCGACCATTCATTCAGATCTAATTGGCGAATTTGAGTTTTACAATTGACTGGCATGCGACGTAAAAAAACTTCTTGTAACTGTTCGGCTGCCTGTAGCGAATCTAGTTTGTATTGTTGTTGAAAGAAAATTTCCGCGATATCATCAAAAAGTTGCTGTTCATATTCATCTACTTCAATCACCTGATCGACTTGGCGTATAGCATCATCATTTGATGCTAGAGAGATACTGTTCGATTTTTTTGGTGCTTGGTAACGCGTATATTTTTGACGATATTTTTCTGTTTTTATTATTTTTTTGACCACAATTCCTGCTGCAGACAACGCAATCAGAATACACATCACAATGAGAAAATTAACCATAATCACAACCTACTGCCGATGACGCGCATGCACATCTTGAATCACCGAATATTTTTATGGACTAATATAACGCACAATAACGTTTAAAATTCATACAAAATTATTTTAATGCTGAAATCTTGCCTATTTTCTTTGCTGATTTATTTCAAACTATTACACCTGCTGAAATCATTGAGTATGTATACATTTCTAAAAAATCTATTATAACTTTAAAAACAGTATAGTTAGATGCATTTATGTGGTTATTTATCCGTATTTAACGATTAATTTATAAATATACATTTGTAAATTTTGCAACAATTTTGAAATAAAAACCCAACCCAACGGCGCAATGGCTGCAAAAAAACATAAAACGCAACAAGAAGCCTCTTTAAGCACAAGGCGATATCTTCTGAAATGACAGGCTGTTGGAGTTTTCTATAAAAAGAAAAAATTATGATACGCGAAGCACAAATTCAGGATATACCCGAAATTATTCACGTGATTCACAACAGCATTCGTTCATGTATCCAGGACCATCAACGTAATGAAAGTGTGATTCAAACTTGGCTTGAGGAGGCAAATCAATCAAATATCTTAATGTGGATGCTTTACAACGATAGTTGGGTCTACGTCAGTGACAATCGAGTGGTCGGCTTTATTTTAGTCAGTGATCAGGGACAAATTTTACTGAACTATATTTGCCCTGAACGTCAGTACCAAGGCATTGGTAAGGCATTATTGTTAAACATGATGCACTGCGTCCGGAAAAAGAATATTACCGAGATCAGTCTAGAAAGTACTCATACGGCACTCGCCTTTTACCAAAAATATGGCTTTGTCGCACATCAGGATTTTGAGCCTGCCGATGTTCCGCTCAAATTGGTCAAACAGCTCTGTTAGTAGAGAGGCAAACCTCATAAAAAGATAGATTTTCAAATAGGATGATTATGATAGGTGAATTTAAAAAGAGATCAATCTAAATAAGTATTGGCAAAGGATACTAGCGATAGCACCGCAAAGTTTTCACCGTTTATAACTAGGTATCATGGCTTAAGTTGATCGCGTCCTGCCTGTTTGGCCATATATAAATAATGGTCTGCATGCTTCATTAAGGCTTCGATACTGTCGAAATCGTTTTGCTTATCCATCCATGCCATGCCCAAACTCAGTGTGACGTAATTTTTGTCATCACCCCGATTAACATGTTCAAGCTTTTCATTACGCATGGCTTCGAGTACCAATTGTAATTGCTCTTGGGCAATCGCATACGGAACATCATGCATCAATATGGCAAACTCCTCTCCACCGTAGCGAGCCACATAGGCTGAACTTGGCAGGGTATTTTGCATGGTTTTCACGATCTGCTGTAACACCTCATCGCCTTTGAGATGCCCATAGTGGTCATTATAATTTTTAAAATAATCAACATCTAGCATGGCAAAGACCAATGTTCGATGACTATGAAAACGGACTTCTGAATATAAACGTTGAATTTCGGCATTCAAAGCACGACGGTTGAATGCCCCCGTTAAGGCATCAATACGAATTTGTAGCTCTAATTTTTTATTCAGCTCATGGAGCTGTAAGGTGCGCTCTTTGACTTTCTGATCGAGTGAACTGTTTAGCTCAAGCAGACTATTATTTAACTGCTCGGTATGCATCGACTGCTGTGCATAATGGTGCGATTGCTGAAACATGATCAACAAGGCATACAAACTGGTTGAAATGAACGATAAATTGACGGAATCAATCAAATTCATCATCAGCAAAAAGTCGTTTAAAAAAGTAATGCATAGGAAAATAACCGCGATTAAATTTAATTTTGAATACGGTTCTTTCTTTTTCAGTGTTACGTAAAAACCATAAGCAAAATTACTCAGAACAACGATCACATAGGCAAAGCTGTAGGTTGCCAAAGGCTGAAAAATCTCAGGCGTCGAAACAAAAGTCACTGAAATATTCAAAGACAATAGCAACATCGCGATCTGATAATTTAAGGTAAATAAATAGCGACGACTGAGCAAGTGGATATAACTTAAAAAGAAAATCGATGCCAAATAGGTAAATAAGTATTCTAATCGCGTGCCCCACAACCAATTAATATCGGTAAAAGTTGTATAGGCATAAGGGGCTGAAAATAAATTATGGAGTGCTAAAAAGACAATAAATAAGCCAAACACCAAATTACTTCGGCTATTGCGACCGCGTAAACCTCGGAAAACAGAAAATAGGATCGTAAATAGTCCCACACCCAAGACGGCGCCAGACACCATTCCAATACTCATCATTTGTTGTTGGAATTGGCGGTTTACTGTCTTGGCGATACCAATACGCATTGGGTTTTCAAACCCGCCATGCATACTGTTAAAACTTGAAGCCTGAATGGTTAAAGTGAAATATTCATCTTGTGCCACAAAATAGGCAATTCGCGGCGCATTCTCCGTTTTTTGTTCTGCTTCAGTACGCCCAACTTCTCCCAAACGAACGATCACATCACCATTTAAAAATACCCGATATGCACCGTACTGATTTGGAATCAATACCGCGATACGTCGGCCAATAAATTGTTTGGGAATTTGGAAATGCCCAGTGTATGTCCCAAAACCTTTACTGTCCCCTGTAATATCTTTAAATGAAGCAGGCAGATAGACCGTTTGACCGACTAGAACTGAACTCGGAGACGTTAAAAATTGATTTGGATAAAACAACCATTTGCCTTGTAAGAGGCTACTGGTGTCTTCCGTGAAGTAGATTTGGTTAACTTCGTTTTGATGTTTTAAATAAAACGATTTAGGAGCAGTTTCATACTGTGCTTGAGCAGTCGATACAGTGAATGCCAATGTAAAAATAATAAAGGTAAGAACCCAGAACAATCTGGTGCAAGGCAACTGTAAAGACAACGGCTTTGATTCCTGCGTTTATACTCGAGCAATTATTCTAATCTAAGGTAAAAGACAAAAATAACAACTACTATTTTATCAAATTGATCAATAACTTCCATGTCACTGATCTAAAACAGTCACTGTATTAATCGCGAGTTTTTACATCATACAATTCAATCTCAAAAATAAGATTTGAATTGGCAGGAATTACATTACCCATTTTACGTTCACCATAAGCCAAATGTGATGGCACGATTAACTTACGTTTACCACCGACTTTCATCCCCATGATGCCCTGATCCCATCCTTTAATTACACGGCCAGTACCAATCACTGTTTCAAAATAATTACCACGATCCAGTGATGAATCAAATTTTGTACCGTCTTCTAACCAGCCTGTATAGTGTGTTGTAATCAAAGCGCCTTTAACCGCTTCTTTACCTTCACCTACCACTAAGTCAATAATTTCTAATTCCGTGCTCATGTTCTCAACCTCAAATGCCGCAATCTAAATAAAGCACTATTATAAACAGAATCAGTCTGAACATGATGCCCTTGAATGCGTTAGAACTTACCGACTCAAAGTTGAGAACACAATGATTTAGATCAGTATGCAAATAAACATTTACTAGTAAAGCTCACATGTCTTGAAACATTTAGGAGTATTCCGTTATCACTAAGATGCAATGGGAAGAAACGAATAAAAAATTTAAAGCGCTCTAAAAGTTTGAACGTTCATTGAATGAAGAAGTTTAAGCGCTATAAACAACGCTATTTACAAAGATAATAAAGAGGATTCATCCATGAGCATTACATAAATGGGGGGCTAGAAATTTTCCCGAATTAAATTTTTATTTTGGTTTTAGGTCAACTGAGTTTTAAATCGACAGTTAAATTAACAGAATTGTATTAGCTGAAAAATAGTTATAGCAACAAGGATGCAAGCCTAAACTCGCATCCATCATCATGAGTTAAATCAAATCATGCGCTTATTGCAATTGTGTCCATTCAATCACCGCTTGAGCTTTATCACCAATCAAAGTCCATTCGCCGTCCATTACGTTTAATTGTAAAGACATGGTTCGTTCGCATAACTCTTGAATGGCAACTGTACTCGCTTCAGATAATTGCCAAATTTCAACATTCTTCAATGTTTTCAGTTTGCTGTTGCGTTTATACCATTCGTCTACTGAAGAACCATATGTAATCACAGCAACTTGTGGGCAACGAGCACTGGCTTTTTTGACTTTGTCTTCGTCAGGGCAACCGACTTCAATCCATTTCACCAATTGACCTGTTAAATCTTTTTCCCACAGCGCTGGTTCGTCTGTTTCGAAAAGATCTTTGGTAAATTCTAATGCTTCATCTGCATAGCGTGCATATGCCAAGACACGTACCATCAAACGTTCAATCGTTTCAGAAGGATGCAAAGCCATTGTCAATTGATAATCACCATATTGGTGTACATCCATATTGGCAATGTTCAAATCTGCTTTATAAATTGTAGCTTTTAGCGCCATGGTAAAGTCCTCAAATTTGGCGCCTAGCATATAAGATTTAGCAAGCTTTTGCTGCGTTGATTTACTTATTTCGCAGCTTTCTCGGCATCGATACGACACTGCATTAAACGATCTTCAAATTCGAGCCATTCACGTTCAGTTTGGTAAATAATTTCGACACGATTATCGATACTTTCCTCGCTCGACTGATAATTAAACTGATCGGGATTAAAGTTAAAGGTTTTCCACCCTTGGTCGGTCTGAAAAATACCTTTGATCCGTAGCCAATCTTGCTGCTCACAGAGTAAATCTAACAGCTCAAAAAAATCGAAGGTCCATCGTTTTGGGAGTTTCCAACCTGCGACACTATAACCCTGAGCGGATTCAACATAATGATAAGGCAACTGTTTAATTTCTGTGGGTACATCGACCAGCGTTTGCTTTTGTATCGCCAATAAGGGCTGAATTTTACGCGGACTTCCCATATAGGCAAGATCAATATTTGTCAGTTTTAAATCACCTTTGACAACATTGATCCATTGCTGCTGATACGGTAAATACGCTTGTTTGAGTCGTTCCAAACCAGCTTGATCGGCATCACTCATACAATCAACATGCGATACCACAACGATTTGTGCCACTTTGAGTTGATCGGCATACAGGTTTTGCGACGTCCAATCTTGATCGTGTAAGCGTGAGCCATCGACCACGGTCACCAATGCTCGCATGGCTAAATGCGGATGCCAATGTGGCTCGGTCAATTGCTCCAATAGTTGTCCTGGATGCCCCAAACCTGTCGGCTCAATAAACAGTCGGTCGGGTTTCACCTCTGACAATAATCGTGACAACGCAATTTGCATCGGCAGTTGGCTGCTACAACATAGACAACCACCCAATAGTTCCTTCACCGCAAAACCTTGATCTTGCGGCAACATCTGTTGATCGACCCCAATTTGCCCAAACTCATTCATCAGTACGGCCCAAGTTTCACCCGCTGGCTTTTGCTTTAATAGCTGCTGTAAAACTGTGGTTTTACCCGCACCTAAAAAGCCAGAAATAATATGAACAGGAATCGCACCGTGGGTAGAAACTAATTTCAAAAGTGAATCACTCAAATAAATAGCCAATGATTGATGGCCTTTACCATAATGATTTCAAAAAAATGCTGCAAGCCTAGTCTTCATTTCTCCGTCTTCATTTTCCTAAAGCATAGATCAGCCTAGTATCCGAGGCATTGAATGATAATCTGGCTGTTAAACAGCCTGTTTATTCCATTTGCATGAATGCATGACATATCTGGTCACACTTTATTGGCAAAGTTAACTCTTATATTTTAAAAAATGGTTATCTCGAAAAGAATCCTTACATTTGGATTTTAGTGAAATTTCTGGATTCTGCTTATTTACGACATCGATGTAATCATCATGTAAACAATGAATGAATCATGAAGTCGATTTGGTCATTTTTTCTTGCAAAGTTAAATGAAGATTCCGATATTTTTTTACATTTAAAACACAGGATGGAAGGTTATGTATTCATCCAGTTAACCAGTCTGTTTCACTTTGTTGCTCGCATTGATCACTCGGTTTTCTCGATTTAGCATGAGTTCTCTCCTGATGGACGTGATGATCTTTTCAGGACTTACTAAAATATATAAGGATGCTCAAAATGAAATTAACTCAAATTTTACTTGCTTCTACTCTAGCTGCTGCAGCTGCAACAAGTTTTGCTGCGAGCAAAGATAAACAAGAAGCGCCTGAACAAGAAAAAGTAGTGGTTAGCACTCAAGAACAGCCAGCGACTGAAACAACTGCTGCTGAAGGTACTGCTGCTCAACCTGCTTCAGAAGCAAATGCTGAAGGTTCTGCACCAGCTCAACCTGCTCAGTAATAGACGAATAGCGTACTCCACACGCTAAATTCATTTAGTCTGCTGCTCAACATTTATCCCTCACTAATAAAATGTTGTGCTAAATGAATTAAAGTCGCCGGATCATTGAAAAATGGTTCGGCTTTTTTATGCTCAAAGCCACTGATTGATAGATTTTAATGATCGATAAATCATTCAAAATGATTGATGATTTTCATATAAATAAATATATATCATTCACTTAAAATAAAACCCTGCAAAAAACACGACAATTCGATTCATCGTTTCGACTTATGCCTAGCTTGTTGAAAGCCTAGCTTTAGAACTTAATAGTGGCATATGTGAAGTGATTGGATGTTTACGCATGAGCAATAAAGCAAATTACACAACGGAAGTTGCCATTCTGGGCGCAGGTCCTGTCGGCTTAACCATTGCAAACTACTTAAGTAAGCAAGGTGTCAAAGTCACTGTGATTGAACAACTAGACAGCCTGATTGACTACCCACGTGCGATTGGTATTGATGATGAATCATTACGTACCATCCAATCATTAGGTTTAGTGGACCAAGTGTTACCGCATACGACACCGAACCACGCGATGCGTTTCTTAACCCCTAAAGGCCGTTGTTTCGCAGACATTCAACCGCTCACTCGTGAATTTGGTTTCTCACGTCGTAATGCCTTTATTCAACCACAAGTCGATAATGTACTGCTACAAGGTTTAAAACAGTACGAAACCACAAATGTTTTATTCTCTCGTCAATTGTCTGATTTTAGCCAAGATGCCAATGGTGTAACGCTCAATATTCAAAATAAAGACGGTGAAGCTGAAATAATTCAAGCGCAGTATTTGATTGCTTGTGATGGTGGTAACTCTGTGGTACGTCGTACCCTCAACATCGGCTTCGATGGTAAAACTGCACCGAACCAATGGATCGTGATCGACATCAATAATGACCCACTTGCAACGCCACACATTTACCTATGCTGTGACCCTGTGCGTCCTTATGTATCTGCTGCTCTTCCACACGGTATTCGTCGTTTCGAATTTATGGTGATGCCTGGGGAGACTCAAGAAGAATTAAGCAAACCTGAAAACATTGCCAAATTATTGTCGAAAGTGCTTCCAACGACCGATGGTATTGAAGTGATTCGTCAGCGCGTTTATACCCACAATGCCCGTATTGCAGATAAATTCCGTGTAGACCGTATTTTACTTGCAGGCGATGCTGCGCACATCATGCCAGTTTGGCAAGGTCAAGGCTATAACAGTGGTATGCGTGATGCATTCAACCTTGCGTGGAAAGTTGCAATGGTTGTACAAGGCAAAGCTGGCCCTGCGCTTTTAGATACATACCAAGTTGAACGTAAAGATCATGCCAAAGCGATGATTGATCTTTCTGTAATGGCGGGTCATGTCCTTGCGCCACCAAAAAAATGGCAAGGTTTCGTGCGAGATGGTATCGCGTATGCGCTCAATTACATCAAACCGATCAAGCAATATCTATTGGAAATGCGCTTCAAGCCAATGCCGAAGTACAACGACGGTGCGTTGATCAATAACGGTGTTAAAGATTCACCTGTGGGTAAAATGTTCATTCAACCACATGTTCAACTTGAATCTGGTGAGAAAGTCCTACTTGATGAAGTCATCGGTAACGACTTTGCAATCATTGCTTGGGGCGTCGATCCGAAATGGGGTCTGTCAGATGCGACCATGAAAAAGTGGCAAAAATTGGGCGTTAAATTTATCCAAGTATTGCCTGCTGTTCAACTTAGCAATGAAAATCGCACGAAGTACGACAATGTGATCACGATTGGTGATATTGGTACCGATATTCGTGGTTGGTTTGGTAAAACCACTGAATCTATTACGATTCTTCGCCCAGACCGTTTTGTTGCAGCGATTGCAATTCCACAAACTTTAGACAGCGTGAGCCAACAATTGTTTGCAAAATTGCATGCTTAATAATGCAAATAGATCTGCAAGAATTAAAAATCACCATGCATAAAGCATGGTGATTTTTTTCTACAATCACTATAAACATCAGATGCTATAATCGTTCAATACATAATTATAAGCTTCGCAAAATGCAAAAAAGATTTCAGAAATTATTCATTTATAGTTTGTTAGGTTTTATTTTTATCTGTTCACTCATTTTCGTAGAGATACATCATTTTCATGCCAATAGTTGGTTACCTATTTTCGTTTTTTGCCTCTGTTTTCTTATTTCTTTGAATTGCTATTTATTACGCTTAGAAAAAGATGTGAACAAAAACGAAGAATCTAATTTTTTGTCCTTCCATTTATACATTTCATTTTTTTATTCAGTCATTGCCAGCTTTTTTCTCACCACAGTGATTCTTGCTTTATTTGCATTACAAACTCAATATTTTGGTCAAGATAAAAATATCATTCTAAAAGGCCAAGTCTATTCACCCATATTTACACTAGAAAAGAAGCCCTGCCGAGCTCGCCTTAAATTTCCCGAAAGTGGTTGGTCTACCTTCGCGTATCTCTGTCTAGATACCAAGAAACATAAATTTTCTGGTTATTACAAACTCCATTTGAAAACCAGTTTCGCAGGGGCTGCGGTTCAGCATTATGATTGGATTGAAGATCAATTAACATATCAGCAGCATCGTGCCTTAGATATCGATCCTCAACAAAAAAGACTACTCGAAATATATGCCAAACTTGAAAGAGATTTAGGCCCACCTCTATCTGATGATGAAGCCCATGATTTTTTAAATAGACCCAACAACGATTGAGTCTATTTAATTTAGCGCAATATATGCCATACATTATTTATGGCAATAATTAAAATCGCTTTATCATCTTAGTGATTGATATTTAAAACTCTTTCTTTTTAGTTCTCAAAGAAAGAGTTATATGAATAGACATATAGCAATACCAAGTTCAGCCAACAATCAAATAAGCATCCAAGTTAAACCGACTGAAACCAATGCACATCTTTTACCGATTCACGTTGCTGAATCTGCTGAATAAAAGGTTTAAATTCATCTAAATATGGCAATATTTTGAATGAAATGGCATACACCATCCAATAAGCCAAATATAAATCTGCTGCGCTAATTTTATCCCCCAACAGATATGGCTGGGCCTGCGCAAGCCCTGTTTTAATAAAATCTAAAAGTATTTTTTCATTACCAAAACTCAAACTGCCACGTTTCTCATCCATCAACTCAGTGCTAATGCCGACATTTTTCATGTCCATGTATTCAGTCAGCGGACCATGACAGAAAAACATCCATTTCAAATATTCACCACGTTTGGGATCATCCAATGCGGGTGCCAAACCTTTGTCACTGAATTTATCGGCTAAATAACTAAAGATGGCTGCGGTCTCACTAATCACGACAATACCATCGACCAAGCAGGGAACTTTGCCCATGGGGTTAATCTTGAGATATGCCGCTTGATGCATCTCTTCATATGGCACTTCAATAATCTCAACTTCTGACTCGATGTCTAATTCTTTCAATAAAGGCAGAATGGTATTACTGCGTGAGCGTGGATTGCTGTAGAGTTTCATTGCTGGGTTCATTGTAGATATCCTTATTTTCATCCTTGTTGTTCTGTCTATTACTATACGCGGCTTTATGTAGAATTATGTTGCGTTCATCCGTGCTTTAAACACTTTCCGATACAATACGCCCGACTAATAATTACGCTAAATTTGAATTTATATTTAAAGCAAAAAGTATTTACTCTGACTTTCTGATAATCAAACAATTGAGCTCTACATCGATGAAAAATAAATATTTAATTGCCATGTTTACGGTGATTTTAATTTCAGGCTGTTCCAAGAAAACCGAAGAAATGGCAACTGAAGCCAGCGCAGATGCACAACCTGCTCAAGTCAGCACACAGCAAGATCAAGCAGCGGAAAGCACTTCCAATGAGCCGTCTACCACGCCTGCAACAACACAAAAACCTGAAACTATTTTAAATGAGCAGGTCAACCCAGCCGAAGCCTCTCGTAAAATGGTACGAGAAGCCAATGTCAGTTTTGAGTCGAAAGATGTCGTTAAAACGGCCTTAGAAATTGAAAAACTGACGCTAAGTTTAGGCGGCTTTATTGAACAGAAAAATATCGACTTTGTGGTGCAAGAGAGTCGATCCTACCCGATTGCTGACGGCAAAATTAAAATCTTTGAAAAAGTAAATCCGCAAGCGGAAATGATCATTCGTGTGCCAAGTGAAAAAGCTGCACATTTCGTTAATCAACTGTTGCCCCTTATGCATTTTTTGAACCGTCAGCAATATTCGGCAAAACGCTATGAGCTAAAACTACTCGAAGAAAAAATGTCGCAAACACAGGTCGTGCCCGACCATGTTGCAGCAGCACAAATCAATGAAATCTCACGCCTGACTCGCTTAGAAGTTCAAGATCGTGTCCGCTATAGCACGATTTTGATTGGCTTTACTCAACCTGCCACTGTCCGTGAACATATCGATATTAACCTTGATGCTATTGCGCAGTTAAATGGCGATAGTTTCTGGCAAAGAGCGTGGTACGGTATTCAAAAAGGTTGGCAATTTGTGTTGAGCCTGCTGGTTATTCTCATTACGATTTGGCCAATCTATATGATTATTATTATCGGTTTGATTGCCTACCGTGTGATGAAACCTTATTTACAAAAGTGGTTTAAATAAATCAGAGTGACAATGACTATGTCTCATTGAGTCTTTGATTAAAAATACGATAACTAAAAAAATCCCGAAGCGCTTAATTCGGGATTTTTTCATTTAAATCTTAGGGCAATATTTAAAGGCTTAGAAAAAGCCCATATAGAACTGCTCTTTTAATACTTTTAAAATCAACTCGATCGCATCATTTTTACGATCTTTTCGATAGCTCGCATACAGACCAATGGTCGGCAAGGGTTCAACTGTACTTTTAACCAATATTTTATCACCGAGCAATGGAATGACATAAGACGGCACCAAACTCCATCCCACGCCCATACCGACCAAATTGACATTTAACAAAATATTGGTCGAGTGCTGTACCAAGTTCACATTCAGTTTATTTTGCTTAAAGAAATCTTGAATAATTCGGTATAGCTCAGGTGATGAATGTTCATCACTAATAATAAAATCCTGATTATTCATGTTTTTAATGCTGATATGCCGCTGTTCTGCAACAGGCGAATTTTTCGGTACAATCAGCGCCAAAGGCTCAGTAAAGATCTGAACAGATTCTATATCAGGGCTTTCTTCGACATAACGGGTAAAGGCAATATCAATCTCTCCCTTACGCACTGCACTGATCTGATCGACATCCATTAAACTATGAAAATGAATTTTTAACTCAGGAAACTGAGCTCGAATATTTGGCATGATATAAGGAAAGACCTTCATTTCAGCCACAGGAACAAAGCCGATATTCAGTTGTTCTTTACTGAGCTGCGCGATTTGACGCGCATCTATCATGGCTTTTTCAGCATGCTCTAAACTCAAACGCGCTTCTTTTAAAAAGGCGTGACCTTCTGCAGTCAGTTCAACTTTTCGGTTGGTTCGCATCAATAATTGCACCCCAACTTCCTGTTCTAGGTCTTTAATTTGCTGACTTAAAGAAGGTTGCACAGTACACATTCGCTGCGCAGCCTTGGTAAAATTTAGCTCTTCGGCAACCGCAACAAAATATCGTAGATGTCGTAATTCCATTATTCAGCTCCTAAAGCACTGCGTTTGAATTGGTTTGCCACGAATAGACGATACATCCACAAAGTGAACAGCACCATCACCGCACAAAATAAATAGGTTGCCTGAAATCCAAAGTATGCAATCAGCACACCCATAATGACCGAACCGACAGCAAGGCCAATATCAAACAAGGCAAAAAAGGTGGATATTGCATGTCCTATTCGGGCTTTTTCTACCGTTTGAATCGCGACCGTTTGCAGGCATGGGAACACTGAACCGTAGCCGATGCCCATAAAAACTGCCGATATCCAAAGCACCCATTGATTCGTGAGAAAACTCACAACCACCAAACCAATGGCAAAGCAAATAAAGGATGGATAGATGACTGCACTCGGGCCTTTGCGATCATAAACTTTGCCAACCCAAGGACGGACGAGCAACATCGACACAGCAAAGACAATAAAAAAGATACTGGTATAAGCGAGTAAATGCTTCAACTCTGCATAAGCGGTGATAAAACTCATCACACTCGAATATGCAAATGCGGTCAGCAATGCCACAAAACTGATGGCAAGTACCCGTGTTTCTATCACATCACGCCATTGGATGGCTGCGGATTGGCTCGCTTGATCACTTGATTTATGCTGTACGTGTTCTTGTATTTGAACTAACCACGTAAAAATATAGCCCACTACAACCAATAAGGCTAATACTGCAAATAAGGTACTAAAACTGCTGAATTGAATCATACTCAGCGCTAAAAATGGCCCGATCACCACGCCTAAGTTGGTCGACATGACAAAGTAACCCATGCCTTCGCCTTTTCGATGATCTGGGATGTAATCATTTACGATGGGAACATTGACCGTGGTTAATATACTGAACCAAAAACCATGTAAAAAACGAATGACCAACAACGACCACATGCTGTCAATCCACAAATAACTCAGCGCAAAAACGACAAAGATAAAGCCTGAAATACGCACAGAATTGGCTTTACCAAAACGCTCAATGATCATGCCGGAAAAGGGACGAATCGCAATGGATGACACCAAAAACAGCGTTAAAGCCATACCCGCTTGCTGAATCGAACCACCCAATTCTTTCATAATATAAATGGGCAATATGGTCAGCAGCGCAAAGTAATAGCTAAATAAAAACAAGTTATTACACAGACAAAAAACGAAAGACTTGTTCCATAGCGATGCCTGATGTTGAGTAGTCATGAGGTCATTGTCTCGCTGCTACGCGTGGCTTGGGACTGCATAAAAATCGGGTTTAGCGCCAACTGCACCAGTCGCTTGATATAGTCTTCATCTGGCTGGGTATTAAAGAAAATGATCTGATAATGAATCGGGCCGTACAACATGTCCAACATGAGTTCGAAAGGATAATCTGCGCGAATTTCTCCTCGTTGAATGGCCAATTGAATCAGCTCACGTGTGGCTTCTCGTCGAGGTAATAAATACTGTTTAAAAAACTCACCCGCTGCTTCACGATGCTCCGCCAATACAACCAGCAATGCTCGACCTACGTGCTGATTTAAAGCCCGTGATAGTTTGAGCAATTGTTGATTTAGATTGAACTCTAAACTTTGTGATAAATCGAGTTCAAACACCGACGCGGTGTGCGCTTTAAAAGCATCGAAAACCAGATCGGACTTATGCTTCCACCAACGGTAAATCGTCGATTTTCCAACGCCTGCGCGAGCCGCAATGTCTTCAATGGTCATGCTTCGATAATCACTTTCCGCCAAAGCATCTGTGACCGCTTGTAAGATACATTGCTTACGCCGAGAAGTTTTTTCAGTTTCACTCATAATTTAAAAACGAAACGCTACGTATCGTTTTATATTAAACAGTATTGGACTGAATGACTATCTTTAACTGAGCTTCGAAGAATAAACTTTAGTCGCACACTCGGAACTCAAATCTCAACTGCACTCTCCAGACGAATTTCAGAATACAAAAAAGATCGCCTAAGCGATCTTTTCAAATATTCAGCCACCAAAGTGATTAGCTTTGTGTCGACTTTTTATAAATACTGCAAGAAGGATGATGATTTTCCTGTAAACGTGCCACTTTACGTTGTTCCGCAGCTTCGAAACGACAACGTTTCCAGTCATTATCTAGATTCAATGCTGGAATTTGTTTCGGTTTACCTTGATCATCAACAGCGACCATTGTGAAATAGCAACTATTGGTATGACGTACTGTACGTTTTTGAATGTTCTGCGCTTCAACACGAATACCAATTTCCATTGAAGTACGACCAACATGGTTCACACTTGCAAGGAAAGTCACTAACTCACCCACGTGAATTGGTTCTTTAAAATTCACTTTATCGACTGATAGTGTCACCACGTAGCTACCAGAATAGCGACTTGCACAAGCATACGCGACTTGGTCTAACAATTTTAGAATCGTTCCACCATGCACATTACCCGAAAAATTCGCCATGTCAGGAGTCATTAAAACTGACATCGATAATTCTGACTGGTCGTCTAGTGCATTCGCAATTTGATCTAATGGGGACATCTTGTTTCTCTAGACTCGTGATATAACAATGATTAATGTGATTATTATATAGATTTTAATCAAAATTAAATGTTCAAATCGGCAAAAAAACCATCATTATTATTTATAGTGATCACACCATCATTCAGTAAAATATATATCGATAACGATATACACCCGATAAACAAGTATTTATCACGCTATCTATCAGTTTTTTGATCAAAGCTATGCTGTGTTTTATATTTAAAACATATTCATTAAAACGCGTTGTTCATCGATTCAACATAGCACGGCATTAAACTTAATCTTCTAAGACTTTTAACATCTCGAAAGATACATTGTCATAGCTGGTTTTTTGCCCAAAATCATTGGTACTTTCTAGCGTGTAAGAATTATCTACATGTACATGAGTGACAATAAATACCCTCTCTTCCATCATCGCAAGCTTTACTTTTTGTCCTACATCAAGCGTTTTCATCTACAGCTACCTTTAAAATATTTATTGGTTTTAAGTATTAATAACCTGATGATATTCTAAACACTTCAACAGTATTGGTAAATGTAAGCACATGAATAAAAACGCTAATATAGGTATATACTCTTAAAATCTACGTAAAACCAATTAATATGATTTTTTTAATTAATTTCAAATAATTAACTGTATATTTTCGTATTATTAAGATTTTTATATTTGGCAAATCTTTTGATTAAGACCTAAAACCAATCAACATCCAAGATATTAATGATTACTAGATACTATTGAGCATGGGAAAAGCTGAGAGCAAAAATTAAAATGCTTTGCTGAAATAAAAATGCACCCTGAGAGGTGAACAGGATGCGTTTAAATTTGCGAATCGTATCAGCCTAGTCTTTGGCTGCCAAATAAGGAATATGATGTCCCTTGCTATATTGATGTTCAGCATAAACCCGAGAAATCTCTCCAAGTTTTTCCAAGGTTGCCTCTTCACCTGCAAGCATCGTCGCTTCACGCCCTTTCACATCAAATATATGTGCTTTTTCACGTAAATCAGGTTGAATCACAATGTCTGCTCGCTTGAGCTCTTCTTGAGCTAAACGATTTTGCATAATATTGATATTTTGGTTAAACAAGCCCCAAACATTCGACGTTTCGGTATGAATCGGTCGTGCCAAAATATCCACCGCAATAATAATATCTGCCCCTAAATCGCGTGCAACGTCCACAGGAACAGGACTGACCAAGCCACCATCGACATATTCAGTGTCTTCAATAATCGTTGGAATAAACATACTCGGAATCGACACCGAAGCACGAACGGCCTGCCCCGTATTACCATAATTGAACACGACTTTTTTGCCATCCTTTAACTCGGTTGCCACCACATACATTGGGGTTTTTAGCAACTCTAAAGGCACATCATCAACTTGCTCATTAATATAATCTTCAACTTTTTTACCGTCAAAAAAGCCTTTTTTGTCCAAACGTATTTCTCGAACATCATTGGCTTTCATATTTAAGGCGATATCTCTTAACTCATTGGCACTTTTACCTGAAGCATAGATTGAACCCACAATGCTACCCGCACTGGTTCCAACAATAAAATCTGGGTGTATTCCCTGCTGTTCAAGTATCTGAATGGCGCCTATGTGTGCATAACCACGTGCCCCACCACTCCCTAAAACCAAAGCAACAATCGGACGCTTTTCCTGCTTTTTCACTTTTTTAAAGTCAATGCGGTTATTCGCCACTTGAGCAGGTGCTGCTGTATAAGTTCGAATTTGTGATGTTGTTTCATCGCTGACCTTTTTTGAGCCCACACTTTGACAACCTACAAGGCTGATTGCGAATGCAGTCATCAAAACAGTTATGCTTTTCATTGAGAGATATTCCAAATGCAACTCGAGATTTGAAGAGAAAAAGTAGTCTAATCAGTCCACATTCACGTCACTGTTATTATTCGTTAATGCCTCTGACCGATGCACATTATATTGACATACAACCTAGAAAGTCATTGGCTGTCAAAATTTCAGTGTCTAGCAGAATTTCCACATCAAGATCCAAAACATTGTCTAGCAAAAAAAGCCCCGATAACGGAGCTTTTTAAAGTTAATTTTTGACTTTACCAAATATCGGAATTAACGCGATCCTTATATTTTGGATGTTCATCCATCTTAAATACTGGCTCTTTTACACCCCGTTTTAACTGTGAGGTGTAGTCTTTCATCAGCATCAATAAGAATGGCGTCAGCAATAAAATCGCAAAGAGGTTAATACTCGCCATCACGCCCATGAAGAGATCCGCTAAGTTCCAAATCAGTGGCACACTCATGATTGAGCCAAAGTACACCATCATGAGGACGACTACGCGGAATATAAACATGACCTTAGGATTGTTATTGATAAACTGCACATTACCTTCAGCATAAGCATAGTTACCGATTACTGAAGAATAAGCGAATAAGAACAAGATTATGGCAAGGAAGTCATCTCCCCATGCGCCAATCTGGCTTTCAAGCGCCATTTGCGTCAAAGCAACACCCTCAAAGCCTGCATTTTCATACAAGCCAGATGCCAAAATAATGATCGCCGTACAGGTACACACCACAAATGTATCGACAAAGACACCGAGCATCTGAACCAGGCCTTGATTGACCGGGTGTTTAACATCTGATGCTGCCGCAGCATTCGGAGCAGAACCCATACCCGCTTCGTTTGAGAATAATCCACGCTTAATGCCTTGCATCATCGCCATAGAAACCATAGCACCGAAGAAACCACCAGCCGCAGCATCAAACTCAAATGCTTTGCTGAATATTAACTGGAAGATATCAGGCAAGATTGCAAAGTTAGCAAAAGCGATATATAGCGCGACTGCCAAATAAAGTAATGCCATAAATGGAACAAAACGTTCTGCCACTTTTGCAATACGCTTAATACCACCAAAAATAATCAGCGCTGTTATAAAGACAAGGAATAACCCTACCCATGAAATTCAAAACTAAAACTGCCCAAACTCAATACTAGATTGGCTTTATCCCAACCCCAAGCATGTGAAGTTGCACCCGTAATGGCATTGGCTTGTACTGCATTAAACACAAAGCCATAGGTTGAAATCAGGGCAATCGCAAATACTACACCCAACCATTTTTGTTTTAAGCCTTGGGTAATGTAATAAGCTGGTCCACCACGGAATTGCTGATTTTGCGTATCACGCACTTTAAAGAGCTGTGCAAGTGAAGACTCCACAAATGCAGAACTCATGCCTAAAAATGCGGTAAACCACATCCAGAACACTGCACCCGGCCCACCAATTGCAATCGCAATTGCAACACCTGCGACATTACCCACACCGACACGACTTGCCAGTCCAGTCACAAAGGCTTGGAATGGTGTAATCCCATGCTCATCATCGCCTTCTTTACGGCTAGATTTCATCACTTTAATACTATGAAAAAATAGACGAATCTGAACTGCACCAGTGATTAAGGTATAAAAAATACCAACCGCCACTAAAAATACGACTAAGAAATCCCAAAGCGGATCATTAAAAACTTTGACCCAGCTCATCAGGGTTTCGTTTAATTGTTCATTCATATTCAACCCTAGTTTTAAATGGTCAAAAGTATAAAAGGCTCTTTTTTGAAGAGCCTTTCTAAATTAAGCAAAGAATTTAAGAATTAATTGAATAACTGTTGCGTTAATCAAATCAACAAAAAATGCGCCACATAAAGGAACGATTAAGAAAGCCTTATGAGATGGACCATACATATTGGTAATGGCTTGCATATTTGCGACTGCGGTAGGTGTTGCCCCCATACCAAAACCACAATGACCCGCCGCTAAAACAGCAGCATCATAATTTTTGCCCATTACACGGAAAGTGATAAACGCAGCATATAGTGCCATTGTTAATGTTTGGGCTCCCAAAATCACAACTAATGGTCCTGCAAGATCTGATAGCTGCCATAGTTTCAACGATAATAGTGCCATTGCTAAGTACAGTGATAATGAAGCATTACCAAATACATCAATTGCACGATCAAATATTTGTACGCGGAAAATACCTTCTAATACATTACGTAAAATGACACCACCAGCTAAAGCCCATACAAATGTCGGTAATTCAAACATCGTACCTTTACTGAAAGCCGTCATAAAATCAGCAAATGCTAAACAGCCAGCAAATAAGCCCAAAGTCGTAATTGCATTATCTGCGGTAATTAAACGAACACGATGTGGATATTCAAAAGGTACATATTCTGTTGAATTAATATCAGCTAGTGGTGTGTTATCACTACGCTCAATTTGCTCATTCGTGCGCGGAGTTGCTAGGTGATAACGATTAATTAGCAACTTAGCTAATGGTCCACCAATAATACCACCAATGATTAAACCAAAAGTTGCACTTGCCATACCTAAAGCTAATGCACCTTGTATACCGTGTTCAACTTCAAGAATTTCACCCCATGCACCAGCTGTACCATGACCACCTGTCAACGTAATTGAACCTGCAATCAAACCAATCAGTGGATCAATACCCAATAAAGTGGCAAGACTGATACCAACGACATCCTGCACAACAATGAAAGAAGCAACGGCTACCAGAAAAATAACAAGACCAATTCCGCCTTCTTTCAATTTGGCAAAGTTTGCGCTTAAACCAATGGATGCGAAGAAAATCAGCATAAAACTGGTTTGTAATTCACTACTCGTAGTAATGCTATAACCCCAAATGCTATGTACAACCAATGAAATTATTGCAGCAACCAAACCACCAGCTACGGGCTCAGGAATATTGTAACGCCTCAAAAAACTGATTTTATTTACCAGAAAACGTCCTAATAAAAGAACGATCACCGCCGCAATTAAGGTATAAAATGCGTTAAAGCTAAATTCCATAATAATTTGTCCAAAATGGTTAGAATATTTATTAGTCCAATTAATAGAAATTAGTAGCGTTTATTAATTAAAATACAATTCCAATTTGTAAATTTAACCAATAAATCAGGCTACCAGCTATTCATTGCCAATCATAAATATTCATCATCTGATTCAAATATGTATGCCTGAGTTAAAAAAAGTGAAAACTCAATTCGACAAAACAAATCCATAAAAGCAGTTCATGCTTACTAAACCAACACTTACTACAATATTCACATCATAGATGAAATACATAAAATCAAATGCTGATTAGAAAAGTCGCACATTATGCGTGGAGAACAGAGAAATTTCATTAATTTTAATTACAAAAAGTTTTATTTGCTATAATTTAAAGTTATATCTATTTGTTTTTACTAAAATGTATTCGCATTTTTTATCTATATAAAATATTAAAGATTTGAACATAATGCATTATAGGACGTGGTTCAACGCCTGCCTTAACCAGTACGACATCATGACTCAGACGATTTAGTGAATCCATCTACTTAGTACTGTGAGTTCATTTGCGTTGAAACATCCACCTTTTAAACAAAAAAAGCCTGAACTGAGTCAGGCTTTTTTGATCGATTCTTTTCGATGATTTAGCTTAGAAGCTATATTTAGCCATTAAGCCAACGCGGTTATCTTTATATGTTTTCCCTGTAAACGCTTCACGTTTACCATTCACATATTCAACACCTAAATCAATTGGTTTCACTGGTGTATAAATCACATTTAACCAAGCTTGCTGTACTTCTTTGTTTGCAGAGTTATTTCCAACATCTTTAAATGCTTTTGCATAATCTGTATCTTCATCAGCAAATAATGCACCATAAGCTAAAGTTGAACGCAACTTTTCATTAAACTTATAGGTTGCACCGATTTGTACTGCGGTAAATTTATTCTGCTCAATATCCCCATTAGCATCAACAACATATGCGGTATTTGAGCCATATAAATAGTTGCTGTTCCCTTCTACATAAGATACATCACCATTAATTTTTAGCTGTTTCGTCACATCAAACGTTGTACCAGCTGCCAAACCCCACCCTAATTCATCATCATTACCGCTTTGAACTTTATGATGTTCCACAAGCGCACGTGCAGATGCATTCCCCTTACCATTCGCATAACCTTGAGTCAGTTTAGCTGTCAACGCTGGTAAGCTATATTTGACTGTTGAATCCTCAAGCGTTGTATTACTTACAGGAGGCGTGCCCGCTGTTTTGGTAGTCAGTGCTTGAGCTTTACTATCACCTTCTTCAGCAGCTACAAATAATTGTGTTTGCGGTGCAAGTTTTACGTTGTAACGCACTTGTGGCAAACGAGTTGTACCACCGCCCACGTTAGTAGCAAAATCAATCATTTCTGGTGCATGGCTAGACAAGAAGTTTGATGTGGTCTGACCAAATAACCAGTTGTTAAAGGTTAAATAACCATGACGTAGACGAATAGTTTCGCCACTTCCATTGAAATCGACCTCGATTTTACCGCCCACTTTATCATCACCACCGACGGGTGCTGTAAAATCTAAACCAAAACGTGTGGTTTTTGCAGTTGCGCGAAGTTTATCTCGTGCTTCTTCTTTAGACGTATGTACGTTGTTAAAGTCGTTATCCGCACCTTCAATAATGTAGTTCGCATCACCACGAACAAAACCGTAAAGACTTACATCTGCACCTGTTTTAGATTTTAAGCTTGCAGCTGGAGTAGCTGGTTGCGGTGGTGGTGCAACAGGACGCGCTTTAACTTGCTGAATCTCTGTTTGTTGCTGTTGTTGAACTTGCTGCTGCGCTTTAATCAAACTTTTCAGTTCTGCAACTTCTGCACGTAATTGTTCAATTTCAGAAGTATTGCTGCCTGCATGAGCCATTGAGACCGTTGCCAAACTCATGGCAACAACAAGGGTTTTCATTGGGTGGAATACAGTTTGAGTTTTCATCCTAAGCTCTCTATTGTCCTGTCATTGTTGTATGCCCTAACTCTGGGCGCTTTGTTATTCGCCTATTTGAGCGGACAAATTTAAAGCTGCATATCCGTGCTTTAGTCGCATTAAAGCCCCAACTTGTAGCCCCCAAAAACGAAATACTTGAAAGCAAAAAGCAAAAACGCTGAATCCATCACTGAAAATAGACTGAAATATTTAGTTAAAATTCGGACTTAGCCGATTCAGATGGCAAAATAGCTCAACACACATACCTTAAAGGTAAAAATCCATACTCTGTAGGTATGCAATAAAAACGATAAAATCCGACATATTACCGATAGAGACATTCACAATGTATTTATCCAGCATAACGTAATGTATTTAATGCAAATAATACTTATTTATCAGTTGCTCTATTTCATTAGAGTGAGACAACAGCGATCCACCGTATCACTAATTATTTCCAAGTGGATGATTGTTTAGATATAAGTTTCGAGTAAACAGATACTGCCCTCACAATGGGAAAATAGCGCCCTCTTCTAAAGTTATGGATGATGAACATTTATAATGAGTGACGTGGATATTTGATCAATAATACTAGTACGTTGATGACTGACGTTTAAGTAAGACCTGCTAAACGTCATCACCTGCATTTTCAACCCATGGCTGAAGCTTTTAAACTACGTATAGTAATCATTGCAACAACCACAAATAGCAACATAATCAGGGCCATATTGATCAGCGCTGACCATACTAAAAAGTTCAAAAACACTCCGGCCAATAGACCACAGGCAAATTGCATACTTCCCATGATTGCACTGGCTGTGCCAGCTCGTGAGCCTTGTTCAGACATCGCCAATGCCATCGCATTTGGACCAGTGAAGCCGATTGAAGCAACACATAAGAACATACCAAACATTACAACAATGATAGAGGAAAGATAAAATAACCCTGCCGCCAATAAGATCAACACACCACACAATTGAAGTGCATTACCCAATTGCAAACGATGGCGAACATCCAGTCGATTTGCAAGTTTCTTATTGAGGGTCGAAAACACCATAATCCCTAAAGCATTCGCACCAAATACATAAGCAAATTGCTGTTGGCTCAGACCATAACCATCCATTAAAATGGCAGATGAGCCACTGATATAACAAAATAAAATTGCGCCAGAAAAACAGCCTGTGAGCATCGGTTTACGGAAAGTTTCGTCCTGTAAAATCGCACCATATAAACCTAAGACTTGTTTCAAACTTAATTTTAAGCGTCGCTCAACAGGCAGGGTTTCTTGAAAGAAAAAATGTACGCAGAAAAGACAAAAAATACCGACAAGCACCAATACCGCAAATATGTATTGCCATTCAAACACCTGTAACACCCACGCGCCTAAAGTAGGTGCAATGATTGGTGCAATTGTTGTCACGATCATCATGCTGGCAAAGGCTTGAGCAGAAGCTTGCATACTTAAGCGATCACGAATTGCAGCACGGGCAATCACTACACCGACACAGCCACCCAACGCTTGCAAAACACGAGCAGCGATCAAACTCCATTCACTATTGGCAAAGACACACAGAAAACCGGCACAAATATATAAAACCAAACCGAAATATAGCGGTGTTTTACGCCCAATACGGTCGCTGACTGGCCCATAAATTAACTGCCCAATCGCCAAACCCAAGAAATACGCTGGAAGACTATTGGCCACTTGTTGGGTTGTGACACCAAAATCGTCGGCCATTTGAGGTAAAGCCGGCAAATACATATCGATTGAAAGTGGCCCTAAAGCAGTCAGCAATGCCAACAAGACGATCCAGCGTTGAGAAAATTCCTTTTGTGATTCGACGCTTTTCATAAGAATAATTCATTTATCGCAAGCAAGTTTTGCAGACAAGTTTACACTGCACATAGTATTATTTCTTGGCTTCAATGTGAAAATTCACACGATACACATTGCTTACTGCCCCATCGCTTTAGCAAAGGAAAAATTTTGAACGCCTGGCTCGCACGACTGAAACAAGCAACCTATAACACGACCTTTATGTATAACTTGCGCATGGTCATTGCCTTCGCAGGAACAGCCTTTGTCCCATATTTTTTAGATCAGCAATTGATGACCATTCCCCTCACCTTGGGTGTGGTTGCCGCTGGTCTAAGTGATATCGATGACCGCTTTTCAGTCCGTGTGCTCAATCAAATTTATACCTATATCGGGTTCTTTGTTACTGCGGTATCCATTTATCTGTTGTTCCCGCATCCGATCTTATTTGCATTGGGGCTGATTGTGTCTTGTATCGGTTGGATTCTTTTGGGTTCATTGGGTCGTCGCTATGCCACCATTTCTTATGGCTGTCTGGTGATCTCCGTGTATTCCATGCTAGGGGTTGAACTTTTTGAAAATTGGTATACACAAGCAGGTTTATTGGTCATCGGTGCGATGTGGTATGGACTGCTTTCGACTTTGAGCTTTCTGCTGTTTCCTGTGCGTCAAGTTCAGGACAAATTGGCCCAAAGCTATTCGTCCCTAGGTGACTTCTTATTTGCAAAATCTAACTTGTTTGATGTCGATATGACACCAGAAAGTTATCAGCAAAGTTTGATTGAGCTATCGCTAGAAAATGGCAAATTAATTGGCATTTTCAACGATATGAAAACAGCCTTATTAACACGTTTAAAAGGTGACCGTGGACAAAAAGATACACGTCGTAGCCTGCAATATTATTTTGTCGCGCAAGACATTCATGAACGTGCCGATTCCGCGCATATTGATTATCAAAAATTGACCCGTATTTTTGAACATAGTGATATTTTATTTCGCTTTCAACGTGTGCTTTCGATTCAAGGTAAAGCCTGTAAAGATTTAAGTATCAGCATCTTACAGCGAAAACCTTATCATCATAATCAACGTTTTAAACATGCGTTCCACAATCTAAAATTGTCACTCGAAAAGCTGCGTGAAGAACAAAAATACGATGAAGTCTGGATCAACTCTTTATTTGCTTTATACCAAAACCTAAAAGGCATCGATGCGCAATTACGTAATGTCGAAACCGAGCGTTATATTGACCGACAAGCCCTGATTGAAAATCGTTTAAAAGATGATGATTTAAAAGGTTGGGACGACATCGTCATTCGATTCAAACAACATTTGAGCCCTGAGTCGGTGCTGTTCCGTCATGCTGTGCGTTTATCGACCGTGTTATTTATTGGTTATATCTTTGTCCAAGTGACCAATATCAGTTATGGCTATTGGATTTTATTGACCGCCCTGTTTGTCAGCCAGCCGAACTTTAACGCCACCAAGCGCCGTCTCTATTTACGTATCATTGGCACCTTGGTCGGGATTATTTTAGGTTATGCGATTTTATATTTTGTCCCTTCTGTCGAAGGTCAGTTATTACTGCTCATTTTAAGTGGCGTACTGTTTTTTGAATTACGCAGTAAGCAATATGCACAAGCTACTGCATTTATTACCATTTTGGCGCTGATCAACTTTAACTTAGATGGCATGGGTTTTGCCGCAGCTATGCCGCGTATGATTGATACACTGATTGGTTGTGCCTTGGCATGGTTTGGTGTGAGTTTCATTTTCCCAGACTGGAAGTTCCGTCGCCTACCTCGGACCATCAGTCGCTCTATTCAAGCGCAGTGTGATTATTTGGCCGAAGTGGTTGAACAATACAAATCTGGTCGTAATAACGGGTTGAATTATCGTGTGGTCCGTCGTGCAGCCCATAATACCGATGCAGAAGTAGCTTCACTGATTTCCACCTTAGCTACCGAACCCGATACCGATCCGACTCAAAAAGCTTTAGCCTTTGAGTTTTTGTGTCTCAATCATACCTTTATTAGTTATATCGCAGCCTTGGGTGCGCATCGTGAAAAAATTCAAGACCAACAGGTCTTAACCTTATTGGATAAAGCCACAGATGACATTCAAGGTGCATTACTACGTGACGAAGTACCTGACTTAACGGCGCAAAATATGTTGCAAGAAATCCGTCAGCGTTTGTCACAAAATAGTGAGGAAGATCAAAAATCCTTGATCGTGCTACAACAGCTTTCGTTGATGTTTAACGTGTTGAACCAATTTAGCCAATTGAAACAAAATCTCAGTCATGAGCATGATCAAGCATCGACTGAACTGGCTTCGCTATAATTTGGATGATTTTGGAACAATATACTCACTGAATTGGTATAAATAATGCTAAACTTTTTACAGTTTTAAATCTGTTACTTTCACTATGACCGCAAAAAATTTATACGCCTACACGCTAGAGCCAGTGGCTTATGAAATTTCTGAAGCAGAACAACGTTATGCTCAACTTGTTCTGTCTCGCAGTAACTTCAAAATTGGCAAAAAGCATGGCTAATTATGGGTGCAATTCTTGCACTGGCACTCTTGGGCCTCATCTTTATTAAGAACTATTCAACAGTATTTTGCTGGGTAGCTATTGTCTGTGTTGTGATTTACTTCCTTGTGCGTAAATTCGGTATCGAGTGGTATGCGAAACGCAAACTGAACGAAGTCCCTGTTCAAGAAATTAAAGGCATCCGTATGGGTGTTCAGCCGCATGGGATCTCTATGCAGCAACGTATGGGCGCAAACATGGGGACGATGACTGTCGGTTGGAAAGACATTCATGAATGGTATGACACTAAAGACTTCATCCTTTTAAACTTTAAAGTAAAGGGTCAAGACGGCGCATACATCTTGCCTAAACGTATGGATAGCAAGAAGTTTCCATTTTCGACCATTCGTAAACACTTAAATGAAACTGTAGGCCCAGCTAAAGCAATTTAAGCCAAACAGACATTTATGTATAAAAAACCTCCGCTTTTTGGAGTTTTTTATCTGTTTAATTTTCGAATGATCATTGATAATTACAATAATGAGAATGAATATTACTTACTTTTTCCACATTCTCTACTACATCATCGTTTATAATTCGTCGCAATTCAGCAACCTTTTATCAATATTAAATCCATCATGTTTAAGAAAACCCTTTTCCAGATTCACTGGTTCTTGGGGATTAGTGCCGGCTTAATACTCTCGCTCATGGGGGTTACAGGTGCCATTTATTCCTATGAACAGCAAATACTTAAAGCAATCAATCAGGACAGTTATGTGGTTCAGGCTCAACAGCAGCCTAAACTACCCCCTGCTGAGCTTTATCAGCACTTTAGTCAGTCTGATCCTGACATGAAAATTAACAGCATCTCTATTGCCTCAGATGCGACCGCCTCAAGTACCGTGAATATTGTCAAAGAAGGTGCTCGTCGTGGCTATAACATGATGGTTAACCCCTATACAGCCGAAGTTTTACCTGAAATCAAAGGTCAAAAATTCTTCCAGTTTGTACAGCAGCTACACCGTAATTTAACTGTTGGCCCTGTTGGTAAACAAATTACCGGCGCATGTACACTGATGCTGATTTATTTTGTATTGAGTGGTTTGTATCTGCGTTGGCCAAAAAGACATTCTGTAAAACAATGGCTTGCAGTAAAACCGAAGCTCAAAGGACGTAATTTCCTATGGGATTTACATGCAGTCATCGGCACATGGGTGATTGTTTTTTATCTCATTTTGGCATGTACAGGTCTGTACTGGTCTTATGATTGGTGGCGTAATGGCATGTTTAAAGTCATGGGCGTTGAACGTCCACAGCCCCAGTTACAAGAAGGTCCAAAACCGAATGGGCAATCTGCTGAACAGGCGGGTGCAAAGCAAGATGGTGAAAAACAAGCCACTGAGGCAAAACAAACTCATGGCGAACACCAAGCACGTTCTGAAAGAAACCCTGCAACGTCGAGTCCCTCTGAACACGGCTCTCAAGAAAACAAACATGGTGCTGAAGGTCGCGGAGAAAAACGTGGTCTAAAACCAGAACAAGTGAATATTGCCCTTGCCCAAAGTTGGAATGGCTTTAATCAAAATATTGGTCGTGAATACTCAAGTGTCACTTTTAATATTCCGAAAAAAGCCAATGGTGAATTAGAAATTAACTTTGTGGATGCCGTCCCTCAACATGAACGTGCGCGCAACAAAGCGACTTATAACTACAAAACGTCTGCTCTCACCGATATCGAGTTATACGAAGATAAAAAATTAAATGAAAAAATCATGACCAGCATGTTACCTGTGCATCGTGGTAGTTTCTTCGGACCGATTTATCAGTTCTTTGTGGTTATTGCATCCCTCATGATGCCGCTGTTCTTTGTCACTGGATGGATGCTCTATCTCAAACGTCGTAAACAGAAAAAACTGACACAGCAAGCTCGTCAAAGCTTAGCACCTGTTGCCATCGACCCAAACGCACAGCCTTGGTTAATTTGCTATGCATCACAAACAGGTCAGTCTGAACAATTGGCATGGCGTACAGCAACAAGCTTACAAGAGGCTCGTCAGCCCGTCACAGTGAAAGCTTTTCAGCAACTTTCTGCTGATGACTTAACGCAAGCCACTCAGGTTTTATTTGTTGCAAGTACTTATGGCACTGGCGAAGCACCTGACCTCGCTTTAAGCTTTGAACGTAAACTGATGACACAAAGCCTCGATTTGAGTCATGTTCAGTTTGCCGTATTAGCTTTAGGTTCTAAAGAATATCCTGATACTTTCTGTAGCTTTGGTCATGCGATTCATCGTTGGATGCAGAGTAATGCGGCGAAGCCCCTGTTTAACACGATTGAAGTCAATAATGGCGACACCCAAGCCATTCAAGCATGGAATAGCGCTTTAGCCAAAGCGACTAAACTTGAACTTCAGTACATGCAAATTGAAAAAACTTTTGATGCATGGACATTGACCAAACGTGATTTACTCAACCCGAACAGTTTAGGTGCACCTGCATTTAATATTGAGTTAAAACCGCAACATGAAGCCAATTGGCAAGCGGGTGATATTGCAGAGATTCAGCCGGGTAATAGTGCTGAACGTATTGCAAACTTCATGCAAAAGTATCAGATTCAGAGTCAGCAAGTGGTTGATTCTACTCAGCAACGCATTGAAGATGCATTATGGGATCGTAACCTAAATACGGATGTCGAACCATTTGCCAACCTTGATCACTTGCTCGAACAGCTTCCACCGCTTCCAACTCGTGAATACTCGATTGCCAGTATTCCAAGTCAGCAAGTATTACGCTTAGTGGTGCGTCAGCAATCCAATGCGGATGGTGAGCTTGGTTTAGGCTCTGGTTGGTTAACACAACATGCTGCGATCAATAGCACACTACAACTGCGTATTCGTACCAATGAATCATTCCATCTGATTGCAGATAATCGTCCTGTGATTTGTATTGGTAACGGTACAGGTATTGCTGGTTTACTCAGCCTGTTACATACACGAGTTCGTCAAGACTATACGCAAAACTGGCTGATTTTTGGTGAGCGCCAACGCGCACATGATTTCTTTTATCAAGACGTCATTGAAGCATGGCAAAACACCGGTTTAGTTCAACGCATAGACCTCACCTTCTCTCGTGATCAAGCGGAGAAACGCTATGTGCATCATGAGCTACGTGACCATGCGACCTTATTAAAATCATGGGTAGAACAAGGTGCCGTGATCTACGTTTGCGGTAGTATCAACGGTATGGCAACGGACGTTGACCACGCACTGATTGATATATTAGGTGAAGACGTTGTTGCTGAACTGCGTCAAGCTGGGCGCTACCGCCGTGATGTTTATTAATAAGATGTTTACTCATAAATAGTCCCAACTCAAAACCAGACCTCGTGTCTGGTTTTTTTCACGCTATACTTAGGCCAAATAAGGATACTGCTTTAATTTTTTGAATGAAAAGAATACTACTGCTTTGTGTAGGCTTGCTGCTCTGTGTAGATGCCATTTGGTTGCTTACATTAGATAAAATTCATTTAGGCATTCTTTTACCCTTAGTCATTGGGTGTATTTTTCTTATATCCGGACTATTTACAACCCAAATCCACAATATTTTAGATCAATACCCTAAACTCAAAAGGCTCTGGCGTGCTACATGGTGGTTGTTTTGGCTTTGGCTATTGAGCCTTTTACTGTTTTTTGCGTATTTACACTTCAATAGCCAGCAATCTAAGCCATTTACTTCCGTCCAAGCCATCATCGTTTTGGGTAGTGGTATTGAAAATGGTCAACCCTCTCCGACCTTAAAGGCGCGTCTCGATGCCGCAGCACTGTATGCCTTGCAACAACCCAATACTATTGTGATCATGACCGGTGGTTTAGGCTTTAATGAAAAAATGACCGAATCTTCCGTCATGAAACGCTATTTACTTCAACACTATGACATTTCAGCGGCAGGCATATATGAAGAAAGTAAAAGTACCAGTACAGAACTCAATCTGATCAATAGTAAAATGATTTTAAAACAACATCATATTTCGCTTGATGCCCCCATTGCGATTGCCAGTAGTGACTTTCACCTTCCACGTGCAAAAGCAATTGCACAAAAGTTAGGCTATACACAGGTTTATACCATTGCAGCACCTACACCGCTGTACATCCGCTACAACTCTTGGTTACGTGAATATTTTGCCTTTTTGAGTGGTTTTGTACTCAATGAATATTAAAAAAGCTTGTTTGATCAGTAAACAAGGGCTTTTTTATGCTGTAAATAAACCATTAATTTAAACGAATACTACGTGGCAAAGGAATTTTAAGGTTTTCAAAGACTTCTGGGCGCTGTTGATAAACTTGATATAAATAATTTTTAATATCTAACAGCATCTTTTCAGGTGCAACCAAAATATTTTGTCCTTCTGGGGTTAAATCTAAAGATACTGTAGTGCTCTCGCTGCGTAAAAACGGAATGACTTTTTCGATAAAGTCTTTTAATGAAATTTCCTGAATTTCATAATTGGACCAATTGTCTTTAATTAATAAACGTGCCAAACCACGGTTTTGCCAAATGGCGAATGAACGTTGACCTGTAGGTGTCGCGCAAAGTGCCCAACCATCTTGATATAACGCAATCACGCCACCTTGAGCGACCATATTTTCAATAAATTGTTTATAGGTTTGTTGAGGATTGTAATTTGTAGTTTGAGTTTTAGACGCTGCCTTGCGCTGATATGGATTTCTCATAGATCACATACAATATTAAAATTATTATAGAGCGGATTCTATGTAAATCAGAAAATTTAGGCAAGCTTTTGGATAAAGAAGTTTCTATAGAAGAATATGGTGGGCGCTGACGGGATCGAACCGCCGACATTCTGCTTGTAAGGCAGACGCTCTACCAACTGAGCTAAGCGCCCTGAGCAAAGAGTAACAAAGCGAAGCCTTGTCTGAGCGCAAGAGAAAAATCAAAGATTTTTCTAAAGGCATTCTCTTGAACAGAGATTTTTAAGAT